>JAKJCD010000013.1:0-4469 GCA_022706625.1 Bacillota bacterium
AGACTATCCGGAAGGTCTGCACCGCTGATTGGAATCTCAAGGGAACGCTGCTGTTTACTTCCTTCGGCTCGGCTGCTATTGTAGTTCAGGCTGAACGGGGTGCCGTAGACCATGGCCTCTTCGCCTAATGCCTGGTTTTGGTACTCAATGATCGATCCTCTGCCCAGGCAGGGATCGTTTACCCTGTTGATCTCAGGCATGGGGACCTGCGGGCCTCTGGCATCAAGGGGCGGACCGAAGGGCCAGTTGCAATCCCAAGGAGAAAAGTGAGTAATAGGTACTCGCCACAACTCCTGTCCTGCCTTATAGATTGCAGCCAGCTTCTGCCTTTCCTCATCTGTTACACCTAGTTTTTCTAGACTTGCATGATTCGCTTCAAAACCGCTTCCATCTATGTCTAGCACAGCCTTGCCGTCCCCGCCGATTCTGAGTATTTTGATTATCTGACCGTTTTCAGAGGGGATCCATGCGGCCTGATCGTAATCGTAGTAGCCCATGGGTACAATACCGCCTACGGGAAAACCGATAAAGTTTTCGACATAGTGATAAATAGGTTCGTCAAATATTACGCTTTTGGCACCTGCGGCTATGGCTTCATCAACGCTGTATTCCACGCAATAGGTATATGCCACATTGGGAGGGAGGATAGCCGGCATAGCCTTTGGGCCGTTGGCGCCCACCGTGTATTCGGTAGCCCGCACTGTCAGGTTACTGATGGGTGTGCCATCCTCCAGCTTGGCTGTTACGCCTGCGGGTATTATTAGTGTAGCCTGGCGACTGCCGTCAGCATCTGCAACTTCACTGCCCCTTGCCACCTGCATTGGGCTTGCCGGGGTCAGACTTACAACAGTTTTATTGCTGTCATAGGGGATGAGTACCACCTCAGGCAGCACTGCAAAATCCTGCCAAGGTACATCTATCTGGCGTTGAGCGGTAATATACCCTTCTTTTTCATAATTTACAGTAAGCCGGTCGCCGCCATTTACCGCCATATCAAAGCAGCCGTTTGAACCGCTGAGGGTACATCCGAATTCAGTATGATCCAAAACGCTGATCTTTACCCCTGACAAAGGCTCATCATCGCGAGTAAGAATCCGGCCTCTGATCACCGCCGCCTGTTTTTGTTCAATGGTATTCGGCGCCATTCCTATTTGTACGGGGTCGTCACCGGAATAGAGGAATGCGGTAGAAGAAAACAGGCTTGTGGCCACAGTGCGGTCGTTTACCGGAGCTGCCGGATCATTGCCGCTGTTATCGCCATTGCCGCCATTTCCATTATCACCGGCGTTATCACCGTTGCCGCCATTACCGCCATTGTTACCGTTTCCTTTGTTGCCGCCTCCGCCATCCACCCCCTCATCCTTCACGTCCGGAATAGTCTCTTCCCTAAAAGAAAGTGAGCGATTAAGGGCTGCTACGGTCTCTGCCCTGGTTATGTTATTTTTTGCTTTAAAGGTGTTATCGGGAAAGCCGCTCATGATTCCATGGGCAATTACCAGCCTGATGCTGCCTTGAGCCCATTGATCCACGTTGGGATAATCCGTAAAAAACATGGAGCCTTCTTCTTCCTCGGCAGCTAGGTTCAAGAGCTTCACAATTATAACAGCCGCTTCCTGGCGGCTGATGTTGTTATGGGGTTTAAATGTGCCGTCCGGATAACCGGCTATGTAGCCTGCCGCCTTGCCGGAGAGAACTTCACCGAAAAACCAATCCGGCGGCTTCACATCGGAAAATGGGTTCCGAGAATCCTTCTTCTCAATATTATAGGCCCGATTCACCAGCGATACGAACTCAGCCCGGGTAATCGGCTCATCGGGTTTGAATTGCCCATCAGTATAACCGGTTATTAAGCCATCATCCGCCCATCTTTCAATTTGCGCTTGTGCCCAGTGACCATTTATATCTTTAATACCCTCGGCCGCCAGTGACTTAACGGGTGTTAGCCCAAGATAAAGCAATAATACAAGAATCAGAATTAGGGCTTTTTTCATAAACTGTACCTCATGTCGATTAGTTTTATTATACGATTAGTTATTGCGATTCCGGTCTGGTATCTAAGTTTACAATAGTATTAGACTGTGATTCCATAATAGTTATAGTAACCACGTATGTTTCCTTGATGCCTATGATTATATAGCTGTCTCCCATATCTAATTCTTGCTTATCCTTGCCATCCTTCATTACATTTTTATAAAACGTTACAGCCTCCTCTGAGCTTTTACCCGTGTTATAATTTACATTTATAGCTTTATTAGTATCGTTCTTAATAATATTGTCTATCTGAGCATCATCTAATAAAGGGAGGATATCCACGGGGAACCCATCCGGGATTTCTATTTTGATACCCCCTTGACTTTTATCGGCATCAGTCCGGTCATTATTCCCGGATTCTGTCTTCTCCTGTCCGGCCATGTCGTTTACCGAAACGTTTTCACCTATTCCATCTGCCTTTTCATCATTTCCTGTGCAGCTTGAAAAGGCTAGTAGGATTATTAAAACTACGATCAGTATAGTGCTGCTTCCTTTCATTTTGGATACCCCCTTGGTTTTATTCATTGTTTATTTTTAAGGCTATCGAGATTATAAAAAATATCTGCCGTACAGAATTATGATAGCAGATATGGACACTCTTCTTATTTCAAAAGCTATCTATATTTTTATAAAATACAATTCATATATAGATCAAAAAAGCATCCGGGCTATATACGTTCGGATGCTGTCAGACTATAAGCAAAGTTGCGAAGTTAGAATTATTTATATGTTTTTTTATATGCTGAAGGGGATATTCCCTCCCTCTGTTTAAACGCAGTCGAAAAATGGGAGCTATTTACGTAACCACACTGTCTGGCTATCTTCTCAATAGGAACATCGCTTGTCTCCAGCATTTCTTTGGCTTTTCTGTGCCTGCACTCCATAATATATTGATATGGCGTCTTTCCTGTATGCTTCAAAAATATCTTCTGCATATAAGGAGGACTTATATAAATAGCATCACAGATATCTTTATTTGTGATATTGCTGCTATAATAGGTCTCTATATATTTTATGGCCTTCTGAACAATGAACTGAGAGCTGTTTTGCGGGTTGCTTGAGTATATGGCATACTCTGAGCTCGAATCTCTCAATAATTGTAAAGCAATGCGATTCTCCATGCTTTCGATCATCAATTGATTGGTTTTTCCATAATTTATGACTTCATATGCTAAAGCCTCTATCCCTTCCAACAGCTGGCAGCTGTATGTGCTGTCCAACTTCCTGAATGACAGATTTCCCTTACCGCCGGCTTTTATATAGATGTTTTGCATGAATTCTTTATTTACGCAAATTGTCATAAACTTTACCGGGGAAGCTCTTTTAATTGGATGGACTAAAATATCATCACCTGGCGCCATGCAAATAAGGCTGCCTTTTTTTAATCGGTGTTCCTCGGATCGAATTGTGGCTTTTGGGGGAGTTGTAAAACATATTACGAAGTGATATTCCTCCACATGTAATTTCTTACCTATAACGAACTCCTCTGGGATAAAAACCGCAATATGATCTGTCATGATCGATTTCGTATTATTATGTATATTAATAGGAATCTTTTTCACAAAGTAATCAAAATCTTTCTTCAAGTTTATCTCCGCTTATTACCGCTTGAAATTACTATTCTGTTGATTCATTATACCAGATAAAAGTTGAAATGAGAATTACCACATAATCTATTTAGCCAAGTCGGCAGTAACTGTTTGATAATTTCGACTATTGCAATTATAGGTTTCCGGGGCCTGCGACTCTTGACGCATAATTATCAATATGCTATGGTTTAAATGGCTATATTATGTGCTAGTTTTAATATTCTTGAATTTATATTTTTTTATGAAAAGAGGAGAAAAAATGGCAAACTTAACGGAAAAGTATCTTGAAATCGTAAAGCAAAGAAATCCGGGCGAAACAGAATTCCAACAGGCAGTGGAAGAGGTACTCCATTCTTTGGAACCGGTTATAGCAAAGCATCCCGAGTATGAGAATGCAGCTCTGATCGAAAGACTGATCGAACCCGAAAGAGTAATTTCTTTCAGGGTCCCTTGGGTAGACGATGCAGGTAAAGTCCAGGTAAACAGAGGTTACCGGATCCAGTTCAACAGCGCTATCGGCCCCTATAAAGGCGGCGTGAGATTTGCACCCAACGTGAACCCCAGCATTATGAAATTCCTGGCATTCGAACAGATCTTCAAGAACTCTCTTACAGGCCTTCCCATCGGCGGAGGCAAGGGCGGAGCGGACTTTGATCCTAACGGCAAATCCGATGGTGAAGTCATGAGATTCTGCCAGTCCTTCATGAACGAATTGTACAGACATATCGGCCCATACACCGACAGCCCTGCCGGCGATTTAGGTGTCGGCGCCAGAGAAATCGGCTATCTGTTCGGCCAGTATAAGAGACTCGTTAACAGATATGACGAAGCTATTACAGGCAAGCACAT
>JAKJCD010000013.1:4479-11970 GCA_022706625.1 Bacillota bacterium
CGGAAGAACAGAAGCCACCGGATACGGGATCGTATATTTTGCCAATTGCATGCTTGAAGCAAACGGCGAAAAAATGGCCGGCAAGAAAGTCGTTATCTCAGGATTCGGCAACGTTGCCTGGGGCACCGCCTGCAAGCTGGACGAGCTTGGGGCCAAGGTTATTGCCTTCTCCGGTCCGGATGGATACATCCTGGACGAAGCCGGAGTATCCGGAGAGAAGATCGACTATATGATCGATTTGAGAAACAGCGGAAAGAATATCTGCCAGCCTTATGCGGACAAGTTCCCCGGTTCAAAGTTCATTCCCGGAAAGAAGCCTTGGGAAGTCAAAGCTGACCTGTATATCCCCTGTGCGATGCAGAATGATATCCGTTTGGAAGATGCTAAAAACATCTTGGCTTCCGGAGCCAAGTTCCTTTGCGAAGGAGCAAACATGCCTACCACAAACGAAGCTCTTGACTATTTGATGAAGAACGGAGTCATCATCGGTCCCTGCAAGGCTGCCAATGCCGGCGGCGTTGCCTGCTCATGCATCGAGATGGGACAGAATGCAGGACACACTGTATTCTCACCGGAGCAGGTGCACGCACAGCTTAAGACCATAATGATCAACATCCATGACAGCGCAGCCGCTGCCGCAAAAGAGTACGGTCTCGGCTACAATCTGGTTGCCGGAGCCAATATCGCCGGTTTCATGAAAATCGCCAATGCGATGATGGCCCAGGGCGTGGTCTAAATCCGAACAGTTAACCACTAAACTAATAATATTGAAAAAGCGCAGCCTCGAAAGCTGCGCTTTTAATATGGCTGAAGAAAAAAACGGAGTCAAGCCTAAAGACTTGACCCCGTTTTTTTCTTCTTGTTCTACTGCGCAAGTTTCCTGTAGGATTCGTATCTTTCCTTCGCATCCTCTTCAGCCTTTTTAAACAGCTTCTCGGCTTCTTCGGGGAATTCCGACAAAAGTGATGTGTACCTTACCTGCCCCATCAGGAATTCGCGGAAGTCCCTCTTGGGTTCTTTCGAGTCCAGAGCGAAGGGATTTTTGCCTTCTTTTTTCAGCTCCGGGTTGAAGCGGTAAAGATGCCAATAGCCCGTCTCGACAGCATCCTTGGTGTCTTCCTGTGTCTTTCCCATCCCCTTCTTAATGCCATGGTTGATGCAGGGTGCATAGCAAATGATCAGAGATGGTCCGTCATAACTTTCGGCTTCCGTGATCGCCTTCAGCAATTGGTTTTTGTCCGCACCCATCCCTACCTGTGCCACATAAACATAGCCGTAGGAAATGGCCATCATGCCCAGATCCTTTTTCTTGATCTTCTTCCCGGAGGCGGCAAACTTTGCTATAGCGGCCGTGGGGGTTGATTTTGAAGATTGACCACCCGTATTGGAGTACACCTCTGTATCAAATACGAGAACATTGATGTCTTCGCCCGAAGCAAGCACATGGTCCAACCCGCCGTAGCCGATGTCATAGGCCCATCCGTCTCCTCCGAGGGCCCAGACAGATTTTTTGACCAAAAAGTCTTTTCTATCGGTTATTTCTTTCAACAGAGCTTTTGTTTCAGCATCCTTGGCCGTCGCTTTACCTATTGCTTCCAGCACCTTTTCACTAACTTCCCTTGATGACTCACCATCATTCTTTTTGGCGATCCAGTTTTCAAAGGCTTCTTTCATGTCAGAAGGGATACTTTTCTCCATCAGTGCTTCCATACTGTCCTGTATCTTGCTTCTCATCTGCCTGACACCTATGGCCATACCCAAGCCATATTCCGCATTATCCTCAAAGAGAGAATTTGCCCAGGAAGGTCCGCGGCCGTTCTCATCCTTGCAATAAGGCATGCTGGGGGCGGGTGCTCCCCAAATAGATGAGCAGCCTGTCGCATTTGAGATCATCATCCTGTCTCCGAAAAGCTGTGTCACCAATTTGATATATGGTGTTTCTCCGCAGCCGGCGCAGGCACCGGAAAACTCGATATACGGCTGTGCAAATTGGCTTCCTTTGATAGTCGCTTTGTTCATAAGACCGTCCTTGATGGATACGGTCTGACCGTATTCCCAATTCTCGGCCTGCTCCATCTGTGATTCGATGGGTTTCATTAAGAGGGCCTTGTTCTTGGCCGGACAGATATCCGCACAGTTTCCGCATCCTAAGCAATCCAGAGGAGATACCTGCATTCTGTATTCCAAACCCTCAAAGCCCTTCCCCGTCGCCTTAAGGCTTACAAACCCTTCGGGAGCTTTTGCCTTTTCTTCGGCTGAGACAAGGACGGGGCGAATAGAAGCATGGGGGCAGACAAATGAGCACTGGTTGCACTGTATGCAGTTTTCCGGAATCCATTCCGGCACGTTGATCGCAACGCCTCGTTTCTCATATGCCGCCGTCCCCGATGGGAAGGTCCCGTCTTCCCTTCCAACGAAGGCGCTGACGGGAAGCTCATCTCCCTCCTGACGGTTCATGGGGATCATGACTTCTTCAATAAACTCAGGGCGATCTTTGGTTACGGGAACTGCATCCACTGCATCCGCCCAATTTGCGGGTACATTGATTTTAGACAGTTCCTCGATGCCCTTATCGATAGCTGTATTATTCATAGCAACTATATTAGCTCCCTTTTTCCCATAGGTGTGTTCCACCGCCTCTTTAAGATAGGCAACTGCCTCTTCAACGGGGATCACCTGTGCAAGCCTAAAGAAAGCCGATTGCATGACCATGTTTATACGGTTCCCGAGACCGATTTCTTCCGCAATCTTCGTCGCATTTATAGTATAGAAATTTATCCCTTTCTCAGCGAGATATTTTTTTATGCCAGCGGGCAGATGCTCATCCAGTTCACTATCGCTCCAAAGACAGTTCAAAAGGAATGTACCGCCTTTCTTGAGCCCTTTAAGAAGGTTGTACTGGTTTACGTACGCCTGGTTGTGACAGGCAATGAAATCTGCCTCGTTGACCAGATAAGGAGATTGGATCTTTTTCTTACCGAAGCGAAGATGGGAGACGGTAACGCCTCCGGACTTCTTTGAATCGTAGGCAAAGTAACCTTGAGCAAAAAG
The DNA here is from genome assembly GCA_022706625.1 of Bacillota bacterium. GTDB lineage: Bacteria > Bacillota > Clostridia > Peptostreptococcales > Anaerovoracaceae > UBA1426. Next base: position 7,531 of record JAKJCD010000013.1, read on the forward strand.
GTCCGTTTTATCGCCGATTATTTTGATAGCGTTCTTGTTGGCGCCTACCGTGCCATCGGATCCAAGCCCCCAGAATTTGCAGCGGATAGTCCCTGCAGGTTCGGTGTGGATACCTTCCACGGTATCCAAAGAAGTGAATGTAACATCGTCCACTATACCGATGGTAAAATGATCCTTAGGCTCATCTTTGGCCAGGTTATCATAAACGGCAACTATCTGACCTGGAGTCGTATCTTTGGAACCAAGCCCGTATCTCCCGCCGTAGATTTCCGGCGCATTCTTTTCATTGTAATACATGGAACGAACATCCATGTAAAGAGGGTCGCCCAGGGCGCCGGGTTCCTTTGTCCTCTCCATCACGGCAATGCGTTTTACGGTTTTCGGCATTACTGCTCTCAGGTATTCGGGTGCAAAAGGTCTGTAAAGCCTTACTTTGATAAGCCCTATTTTCTTGCCTTCCAGCCTTAAGAAGTTTATAGTTTCTTCGATCGTATCGCAGACAGAGCCCATCGCTATTATCACATGCTCGGCTTTCGGATCCCCGACATAATCAAAGAGCTTATATTTTCTTCCGGTCAGTTCTCCGATTTTGTTCATATAGTCTTCAACAACAGCCGGCACAGCTTCGTAGAATTTATTCGAAGCCTCCCTTGCCTGGAAGAAGATATCCGGATTCTGATTAGTTCCGCGAATGACCGGATGTTCCGGATTTAAAGCGTTATCACGGAATCTTTGGACAGCCTCCATATCCAACAGCTTTGCAAAATCTTCATACTCAATAGTCTCGATTTTCTGTATCTCATGCGAAGTCCTGAAACCATCGAAGAAGTGCAGGAACGGTACTCTGCTTTTAATGGCCGAAAGATGCGCGACCCCTGCCAAATCCATTACTTCCTGCACTGAGCCTGATGCCAGAAGGGCAAACCCGGTCTGTCTTGTGGACATCACATCGGAGTGGTCTCCAAAAATATTTAATGCATGGGTGGCTAAAGATCGTGCGGAAACGTGAAATACTCCGGGAAGAAGTTCCCCTGCGATTTTATACATATTAGGGATCATCAATAACAGCCCTTGAGACGCCGTGTATGTGGTGGTGAGAGCACCTGCTGCTAAAGAGCCGTGGACTGCGCCGGCAGCCCCCGCTTCAGACTGCATTTCAACCACCTTAACTTTCTGTCCGAAAATGTTTTTCTTCCCGTAAGCTGCCCATTCGTCAACCGCTTCCGCCATATTGGACGAAGGGGTAATGGGATAGATCGCCGCTACTTCGGTAAATGCATAAGACACATACGAAGCAGCGGTGTTTCCATCCATTGTTTTCATTTTGTTTTTTGTCATGTTTTTCTCCTTTGCTAAACTATCTATTAGTAGTTATTTTGTAGACTCTTAATGCTTTGTTGTTTATCCTTCCGGCTGATCAATCCGGCGTTACACCGCATAATACCGCATAATATTATATACAATTCCCAATGCTTTATCAAGCTTTCACTTCCTTATAAACTTCCTTATTTCAGCAACAAACCGTGATTTTTACTGCGGCAAATAGTAACCGGTGCAACAGAAGGCTGCACCGGCATAATTTACTGATAATGAATAGCTGCTGCGGTCTTTGACGGTTCACTTGGTGAGCAATATCACTGTGTTGTCCTTTTCGTTGTAATCCACGCTGCAATCGATATGTATGACTATGTCTCTCAGCTTGTAATAGTTATATCCGTCAATATTATAGCCTTCGATGGAAAGAGCTTCACCCTTGGCTGTGATCCCCTGGCTCCCTGCTTTAACAGATTTTACTGCGGCGCTCAGAGCTGACAGATCGCTGCCGGATTTCTCATATGCCTTGCCGGGCAGGATCTCGATAATCCCTTTGCCCGCATCATATGTCACATTGAATTTGCTTCCGGTAACGGCAAGGATCGCGGCCAGGTCCCTCAGTTTATAATAATTGGACCCGTCGATGAAATATCCCTGAAGCGCCGAAGCCGTTCCGTTTAAAGTCACCTTTTGAGTGGATAATGCTGCAGTCTTACCCGAAGTCTCTCCAGGTTTTTCTAAAGGTTGAGCCGGTCCGCTCTCCAGAGGAATACTGAGCTCTTTGTATATTTCCGCCAGCCTTTCTTCTCCAAGGAGGCTGGGGACATAAGGCGTTCTTATCTCATAATCCTCTTTGTATACCTGATCGCAGGCCAGATCAAAGAAATGAGTATTCAGTTCTTTATATATAAGTGTGGCGTCATCATAAGCCTTTTGCAGTTTTTCCACAGTATAACTTGTAGCAAGCTCGATCGCTTTTTTTGAACCTGCTTTGATAAACTCTTTTTCCTTTTCTTTCAGCTCTTTGATAAGGCGGGCTTCTTCTTTTTTATAATACTCTCTGACATATTTGCCGTAAAGCTCACGGTCCAGGCCGCTTAAGGCTGAAACCCCCCGCATAGTCCAGTAAGCTGAATCCGGGGTATACTGATTGCCCGTTAAATAGTAGGGTTCTATTGATTTCGCAGTTCCGCCGATTATCGGAACGTACATGGCATGTTCGGCATTTCCCATTGCTACCCAAAGCACGCCGCCCAACTCTTTCGGGTAATCATTTTTGATCTGGATTATATGGCATTCGGATTGTTCGATGACACCGATGGCCCTGACCTTACCTTTGTTCTCAGGCAAGTTTACGTCATAGGGAGTACCCTCATAGCGATATCTCTGTAACTCCATAACATCTTCAAGGCTGATCTTTTTGGAAGTCTTTTGGAACAGATCGAATTCCTTGGCATCATGAGGTATATTCTTTGATGGATCGAGGAAGTTGATCCCTCCCCAGAGTCTGTCCCTGTTCCCGTCGGCCAACGGCTCTGCATAAGTCTTTTTAATATTGATCAATCCGTTCTCTTCTACTAAAAAGCCACGTGTTTTGGGCAGGTTCACTAAATCTTCTGAGGCATAAACATTATCCTTATCGCTGACGTCGACTCTTCCCAGCATAAAGCAATTTGGGAATACCGAATAGCAGTCGTCGGGGTATTTCACAGCGCAATACTGGTGTCCCGTTAATAATTCCATATACCATATTTCTTTCTGGTCGGCTATGATTACTACAGCTCCTTCCTGGCAGCCTTTTTCGTCCATGATCGTGCCAAGAAGCTCGACCCCCTCTTTAGCGGTTTTTATTCTGGGCAGCACTACGGTTACCATGGATGATTCGTAGATGCCGTCATCGGTCAAAGGATCGGCTTCCAAGGCGGCCTCATTGCATTCCGCCGTTACGGTAGCCGTCATTGCGACGCCGTACTCGTTCCAACCGGCGGCTTCGAAGATGTCCCCATCCTCCTGATACCCATCGGGGACGGCAATGTACTTATAGGTTTGCTTGGGCATTGGCCAGGTGAATCCGTATGCATCCTCATACATATCTCCCGGAGCATAAGTCTTGGCGGGAACAACTATAAACGTTTTGTTGTATGACGAGCTCCAGTCTTCGGTCCTCGCAATAATCGGATTCCCATCGGCCGAGACATTCTTGCCGATTATTGTGGCTGTACACGCAAATGTGGGTGTCAGGTTCCCAAGCACCAACAACAATGTTAACAAAAATGATATTCGTTTTCTCATCGTGTAAACCCTCCTTGCTTATGAGCGAAGTTGATTTTTTCTGTTGATTCTATCATACAAGAACGTCTTTTTTTGTCAAGGATTGTAAAGGAAGGATTTGGATATGCTATTTATTTAATATATGAAAATGTTGATTAATACTAACGCTTGGTTATATAATCAAATAAAGTATCTATCTACCCCATATAATGTGAGGCGCTTATGAACAGGCTGAAAGAATTATTCACTGATTGGCGATATATGAAATTCTCACTTTTTATTGCCTTTACGGTTGCTCTGCTTTATATACTGTACTTTTTGATAAAGAATATCGGTTCTGTGCTGACAGTGACGCTGAGTATCCTCGGAAGCGTTTTGACAGCCCTCTCACCTCTTTTTATCGGCCTTGTTTTAGCCTATCTGCTCAGCCCTTTAGTGGCTGTAGTTGATACAAAGATCGCAAGCAGGATATTTTTCAAGCTTCCAAAAAACCAGAAAAAAGCCGAAAAGCAATTACAGATGAGAAGGACCTTAAGCATCATTCTGACATATATATTGATACTGGTTTTAGTCGTCCTTCTCATTTATGCTTTTGCCTTCCTGATCGTCGGGCAGCTGGTCTTTACAGGTCTTACCAATGTACTTGAAAGTATCGTAACGTATTTTTCCCATTATGAAGAGGTGTTTTTAAACTTCATCGAGACTTTGCCCAGCAACGGGCTTGAAGACCGGTTCGATACTCTGATAAATGATATCGCTCAATGGATATCAAAGAATTTCAGCGCTGAAGCGGTGCTGGGATTCATGGCCAGGATCGGCGGAAGCCTTGTCAATGTAGCATTGGGTATCGTGGTA
>JAKJCD010000013.1:11980-23359 GCA_022706625.1 Bacillota bacterium
ATTTGATCAAAGACAGCGACTTTTTTAAACGGCTTTGGAGAAAAGCGCTTCACGTTATATTCCCAATGAAGCATGGGGCAAAGGTAAATGATTTTTTAAACGATATGGATATGGTCTTCTCTAAATTCCTTCGTGGACAACTGTTGGACGCATTGATTGTCGCCATAATCGTCTCTGTTGTTTTAACGGTCATAAGGCTGGATTTCGCCGTATTGCTGGGATGCTTCGCAGGGCTTACCAATGTGATCCCCTACTTCGGCCCCATATTCGGAGCTGTCCCTGCGGTTATCGTGGCATTGTTCACCGGCGGCTTATCCAAAGCAATAATAACTTTGATCGTCTTTGTCGTAATTCAGCAAATCGATGGGAACCTTATCTATCCTAAGGTTGTCGGGACAAGCACCGGTCTCCACCCGGTATTCGTTCTGCTCGCCGTTACTTTCGGCGGCTACTTCTGGGGGCTTCTGGGCATGGTGCTGGCTGTTCCGGTAACGGCCTGCCTCAAGCTTTTCATCCTGCGCAAGGCCGGAGAGCTTGAATGAAAAAGGATCTTATCTTATACTGATAGGATCCTTTCTTATGCTGATCGATCATAAAATATTGTTCTGTATACTTTAGCGAGAAGTGATCACAGTGCCGCTCCTTCCCGCCAATGCATCCGTCGCACTGTACAAAGAAGCGATAATGGCCTTTTTCTCCGGATTTGCTTTTACGAACTTGATCGCCGCCTGAACCTTCGGCAGCATACTTCCTGCGGCAAAATGACCTTCTGCGATGTATTGTTGGGCTTCCGCCACGGTCATCGCCCCCAGCTCTTTCTGGTCAGGTTTATTATAGTTTATTGCCACCCTGTCCACAGCGGTAAGTACCAGAAGCACATCTGCTCCGATTTGTTCCGCTAAAAGCTCTGCCGCCAAATCCTTGTCTATTACGGCGGCTACACCCTTTAAAGACCCATCGGGCATTTCGATCACAGGAACCCCGCCTCCGCCGGCAGTTATGACGACGGTGGAATCAAAGAGCCTCCTGACAGTATCGACCTCGACGATTTCCAAAGGTATAGGCGAAGCCACTACCCGGCGCCAGCCTCTTCCGGCGTCCTCTTTCATGACATAGTTCTTTTCTGCCATAAGCGCCTTTGCCTCTTCCTCAGAGTAAAAGGATCCGATGGGTTTTGTGGGATTAGAAAATGCAGAATCTTTTTCATCCACCACAACCTGTGTAACAAGAGTGGTCACTGGAATATCCATTGCTCTTTTTTTCAGTTCCCCTCTGAGCGCCTGCTGTATGTGATATCCTATATACCCTTGGCTCATAGCGCCTACAACATCAAAAGGCATAACAGGCGTAACATCCTTTGCAGTCTCCGAAGCAAGCAGTATCCTTCCCACCTGCGGTCCGTTGCCGTGCACTACGGCGATTTCGTAACCCTGTTCTATGATATCCACAATGTACTCACAGGTCCTTTTAACTACGGAGAGCTGCGCTTCCGCTGTAGCAGGGCCTTTTGAATCCTGAAGGGCATTTCCCCCCAGAGCTATTACTATTTTCCCTTTACCCACTATTTTTTGTCCTCCCTATAAATCGTCTCTGTTGATCGGCATACTCATACATCTCGGTCCGCCCCTGCCCCGGGATATTTCTGAGCTTGGGATAGGCAGTACTTTAATTCCGTGCTTTTCGAGCAGATCGTTGGTTACATAATTTCTGTCATATGTTACTACCACTCCCGGTGCAATGGCAAGGGTGTTCGACCCGTCGTTCCACTGCTCTCTCTGCGCAGCTATGCGGTCACTTCCGCCGCATCGGATCAGCTTTACCGCAGGAAGCTTAAGCTCACTTTTAAGGAGAGCCTCCAGGTCGTCGGTAATGAATGAAATCTCGGGTGTCCCATCTTTGCCCAGGGTTATTTCGTAAAGATCCAAAGGTCCTTCAATTTCCGGGTGGATCGTAAACTTATCGTAATCGACCATTGTGAATACCGTATCCAGATGCATGAAAGCCCGCTTTACAGGGATCCGGAAAACGATTACCTTCTTAAAGCTGTTGTCCGCCCCAAGAATGTTTTCAGCAAGGCAGGAAATGGCTTCTGCACTGGTCCTTAAAGATAAGCCCACCGCAACCACTTCCCGCGAAAGTACGAGTATGTCACCCCCCTCTATGTTGTCCGGTCCCTCGTGGGTGTACCAGAGATTGGTATTTTGGGGAAACAGGCGGTCATTGTGGTTGTACATGTATTTTAAAAGCAGCGATTCTCTTTTTCTTGCATCAGTCTTCATGCGATTGACGCTGATGCCATCACCGATGCAGGCTCCGGGATCTCGGGTAAAGTAAAGATTGGGCATCGGATCGGTGTAATAAGGATAATCCAGTGCCACCATGGCCGCCAGAGAGTTCGGGGCCTCTACCTCGATCTGGTCCTTTCTGATACCCGCTATGCATTGAGCTACCAAATTCGTCGGAGTCATTGCCATCAGCTTGTCGTAAATGGCTTCACAGGCATAGGGCGATAATATGGCGCTTTCATAGATAAATTCATTGATAAAGGATTTCCTTACCGTCTCCGCTGTCAGTGAATATGCCGCCTCCTCTAAAAAGTAAAGGACCTCCGCTCCGTTTTCCTTTAACACCTCTGCAAACTGGTCATGTTCTTTCTGAGCAGCGGCCAGATATGGGATATCATCGAAGAGCAGTCTTTCAAAGTTGTCCGGAACAAGACCTTCTATCTCATTCCCCAGGCGGTGAAGCAGCACTTTATTGAGTTTTCCGATTTCGGAATAGATATTGACGCCATGCTTCATTGTTTCCTACCTCCTTACGTTATCCATCTTTATATTTCGTACGTGCACGACTGAAAGTATTATAGCGTAGCTACCAGCACCGCTTTAATCGTGTGCATGCGGTTTTCAGCTTCGTCGAACACGACAGAATGGCGGCTCCTGAACACTTCATCCGTAACCTCTCTGATGTCGAAGCCTTTTTCTTTCCATTCCCTGGCCATCTTTGTCTCAAAATCGTGGAAGGACGGCAGGCAGTGCATAAAGAGGACATCGGGATTTCCCGTCTCTTCCAGCATTTCCGTCGTCACCTTATAGGGGGTCAGCATCCTGACCCTATCCGGGATCTGATCCTCTTCTCCCATGGAGGCCCAAATATCCGTATAGAGTACATCGGCACCCTTAAGGCAATCAGGCGTGTCGCAGATTTCAATGGTTCCGCCCGTTTGCTCGGCCACAGCCTTTGAGGATGCCAGCACATGCTCATCAACTAAAAGCTCCTTTGGTCCGTAGCCCACGAAATGCATTCCCATTTTGGCGCAACCGTACATCCAGGCATAGCTCATGTTATTCCTGATATCGCCGCAGAACACCACCTTTACCTCTTTTAACGGCTTTTTGCAGTGCTCCTCGATGGTCATAATGTCGGCTAATATCTGTGTCGGATGATCAATGTCCGTTAATCCGTTCCATACAGGGACACCCGAGTATTTTGCAAGATCTTCAACCACCTTCTGCTCATATCCCCGATATTCGATACCGTCAAAAAATCTGCCCAATACCTTTGCGGAGTCTTCCAGAGACTCTTTCTTGCCTACTTGGGAGCTGCCTGAATCCAAAAATGTCACATGACCGCCCTCATCAAGGCAGGCCACCTCAAAAGCACATCTTGTTCTCGTGGAGGTCTTTTCGAAAAGCAATACTATGTTTTTCCCTTTGAGCATTGAGCCTCCAAGTCCGGATCTCTTCTTTGCTTTAAGGTCATGGGCCAGATCGAGCATATAGCGGATCTCAGAAGGGGTAAAATCCATTAACGTTAAAAAACTTCTTCCTTTCAAATTAACTGCCATTTCTAAAACCTCTCTTTCATATAATTCATCTAATTCATCAAAGCAACAATGTTATTGATTTCGGGCGAAACCGGTACCGAAGTCTCCGGACAACGCTCTTAGTTTATTTATATCATAACAATTTATGCCAACACTATACTATAAAACACCGGCGCCAGAAAGTGCCAGCGCGCCGGTATTTGCGTGTGCCAGTGCAGCCTTTATCCATTCTGTCAGGTGGGAGCTGTTACTATGCAATCTCTCATGGCCTCCATCAATATGGGGATCCCTTTTAAGATTTGCTCTTCGGAAGGATAGGAGTAGTTCAGACGTATAAAATTGTCACCTTTATTTCCAAAGGGATAAAAGATATTTCCGGGGATAAATGAAACCCCCTCGCGTCCTGATCTTTCCACAAAGTTGTTGAAATGCACTGTTTCGGGAAGTCTGCACCATAAATAAACTCCGCCGCTGGGCTTTTGAAACCCCAATCCCTCTTTTACCGCATCTTCCAGCATGTCGCACATAAGATCCAGCTTTTGTTTATAGAATGCGCAAAGGTTCTTTAGATTCCGCATATAGATGCCCTCTTGAAGATACCTGTTAAGAAGCTGCTGCGAAAGACTGTCCAGGCTTATGAGTCGAAGGGACACCAAGTGGCGAAGGCTGTTCATTAAAGGTTTTGGTCCCGCCAGAAATGCCAGCCCCAGGCCCGGTGCAAAAGTAAGCGCAAAGGAATATATATAGATCACATTTTCACCGGCATCCAAAGATTTAAGAGATGGCACTGAGCTTCCTTCAAATATGATTTCCGAAGCTTCGTCCATCTCTATTATCGGGAGCCGGTGCCGGTAGGATAAATCAAGCAGCTGCTTCCTTCTTTTTAATGTCATGGTTATGCCTGTGGGATCATGGAAGCCGGGATTCACATAAATAAACTTCGGATGATGTTTTTCGATCAGGGCGTCAAGCCCACTGCATATCATTCCTTCTTCATCCATGGGTACGGTAATCAGCCTGGCCCCCGCCAAGGCAAATTCACGGTAAACATCGGGAGATACAGGCTCTTCTGAAAAAACCGCATCTCCCGGCTTGATCAAAAGCTCTACCAGGTATGACAGAGCCTGGTTGGATTCCGGAAGGACCTGGAGTTCTTCGGGACGGGCCTGTATCCCTTTCCCTGAAAGAAAATCGCATAGATTCCGGCGCAGGCTGTAAAGCCCCTGATAAGGTGTGTATTCATATATAATGTCTGAGTTTTCATCCAGGATCTCTGATAGTATCCTCCGCAGGTCATCCTTACCGTAAGCCTCGGGTGGTGCGATCCCGCCTGCAAAAGATATATTCCCCGGGACATAAGACTTTGAAAACAGAAGGTCAAAAGTAGTTTCCAGATTCAGGAATTCCTCTTTTATCATGGCTTCCCAATGAATAGGAAGGGATTGTCTCGTCCTTGTATTGTTTCCGGTCTCAGTCTCAAAGCTTTGTTTTTTTTCGGAATATGAAACACTGTGGCATAAACCTTGATACGATTCGATTAGCCCGTCAGCCCGAAGCTCGTGGTACGCCTTGTTCACGGTATTTCTGTGGACGCCGGTCTTTCTGGCAAGAGTCCGCTCCGATGGCAGCACAAAACCATCGGGGATCTCCTGTTTCAATATCATATCCCGGATCTGGTTTCTTATCTGAATATAAATCGGGACGCTGCTGCTTTGTTTTATATTGATTTCCATATTTTGATTTTAGGTTTTGTTTCACACCGTGTCAAGGTTTGCCGTCTTTTACGGCTTTTTACGGACGTTCTCCGTAATATTGATAATAACAGGTTTCAATCCTTCCGTTATACAGCTTCCTCCTTCTGTCTGCGGGCTTGTCCCGAAAGAGCTTTTCAAATTCCTTGTCGGAGGTGATAAGGTACATGGACCAGGTAGGGTTTGCTTCCATGAATCGCTTTAAGTCTCCGTAGATTCTTCGGACCTGTTCCTTTTCCCCTATCCTTTCGCCGTAAGGAGGATTGGCAATAATGATGCCGTGATTCTCCTGAGAGGTCAACCCGCTCACCGGCTGTATGCGAAAATCGATACAATCGTCAACACCGGCTTCTTCCGCATTGGCTCTTGCCGCATCTATCGCCTTTTTATCGATATCCGATGCAAATATCCTAATGTCCTTTTCATTGTCGATGGCCTCAAAAGCGGCCTTTCTTTCTTTTTTCCAAAGATCTTTAGGTATGGCTTCCCATTCCTCGGATGCGAAGCTTCTGGAAAGGCCAGGCGCAATATTCTTGCCTATCATCGCGGCTTCTATGGGAATCGTGCCGGAGCCGCAGAAAGGATCCGCCAAAATTCGGCCGGGTTTCCAAAATGAAAGTTGAACCATTGCTGCCGCCAGGGTTTCTTTGATGGGGGCAGCCACGTCCCGGACTCTGTAACCCCTTTTATGGAGCCCGGGACCGCTGGTATCCAGCGTCACCGTGACCCTGTCCTTGAGCAGAGTTGCTTTCACGGTGTAGGCTGCCCCCGTCTCCGGAAACTGCTCCACATTGTAAGTACGCTTCAGCCTTTCCACGATGGCCTTCTTTACAATTGCCTGGCAATCGGAAATACTGTAAAGTTTAGATTTAACTGAGGTCCCGTTAACTGTGAACTTACCATCCATAGGGATCCACTCTTCCCAAGGCAATGCCGCCGTTTGCTGGAACAATTCCTCAAAGCTCACAGCATTAAACTCGCCAATGCGTACAAGTACCCGATCGGCGCTGCGAAGCCAAAGATTAGATCTGGCGACAGCTTTCTCATCTCCTAAATATGTGATCTTCCCATCTTCGCTTTGAAGTATCTTATATCCCAAGGCTTCTATTTCCCGTTTCACGACGGCCTCAAGCCCAAAAGTAGCCGTAGCTATCAATTCCAACCTGGACAAAATGCTCTCCCTTCGAAAAAAGCCCCAAACAGGGCTTTTTGCATTAACACAGTTAAGTAAGATTATGATTGTTATTAAATGAGGTTCCTTCTCCGGTTCAGCTGACTATTCTCGAGAATGTCTATAGAATTCAGCGCTTTGCCGGTGCCGATGGCTACGCAGGATTTCGGATCCTCCGCTATTATCACCGAAATGCCTGTTCTTTCCGCAATGCGTTTATCGATGCCCTGGAGCAATGCGCCCCCTCCAGTAAGCACTATCCCTCTGTTACTTATGTCCGCCGCAAGCTCAGGAGGCGTTCTTTCCAGAACCCCGTGAACGGTTTCACAGATGGTCTGCAGCGGTTCTTCAAGAGCCTCCATCATCTGCTTTGAGGTGATTTCGATAGACTTTGGCAAACCGGTGACAAGGTCTCTGCCGCGGCATTCCTGAACCACGATCTGTTCTCTGGGGTATGCGGTCCCTATAGTCATTTTCATTTCTTCCGCAGTCCGTTCGCCGATATAGAGTTTATGCTCTTTTCTCATATATTTAATTATGGCTTCATCGAATCGGTCTCCTGCGATTTTCACTGAGTTTGATGTGACGATACCGCCAAGGGCGATGACCGCTACGTCCGTGGTCCCGCCGCCCACATCGATGATCATGATACCGTTAGGCTGTGTGATGTCAAGTCCGGCACCGATAGCTGCAGCTACAGGTTCCTCCATCAGGTAGACGGATTTCCCTCCCGCCTGACTTGCCGCTTCTCTTACGGCTCTCTTTTCTACCTCTGTAACGCCTGATGGTACGCAAACCATGATGCGCGGCTTAAAAAACCTACTGCTGCCGCAGGTCCTGCGAATAAAATATTTTAGCATGCGTTCTGTAACATCGTAATCGGAAATAACTCCGTCACGCAACGGTCTTACAGCCACGATATTGCTGGGAGTCCTTCCCAGCATCTGTCTTGCTTCCTCGCCTACTGCTACGATTTCATTGCTGTCCCTGTTAATCGCCACCACGGAAGGCTCCTCCAGCACGACACCTTTTCCTTTTATATAAACCAGCACATTGGCTGTCCCAAGGTCGATTCCTACTTCATCCGAAAATCCCAACTAAATATACCTCCTATATCTTAAGATCCCATTAATAATCTCATAATCTCAGTTTTTTTCTGATGGACTGTCCAAAATATTATACCTAGTTCAAACAGAAATTACAATTATTATTTGCATTTAAGCGAAAAGAGACAGAATTGCCTTTTTTCATTTTATGGTTTATATCAGGTTTGACATTACGGCTGTTAACACTAAAATAACACTTGCGTGCAACGATACAGGCAGCTTTTTCTGTGTCAATATCCCGATAACTGCATAGAATGGGATAAAGTTTACAATATCCGTTACCACATTAATATAACCGAAAGGAGCACTGCAATTGGATAGTTATATTGACCGGGTCCCGATGATGGCGCAGAGAGAACCGTACACGGCCCCGGCAACAGAAAATGCCTTTGATTACATCAATCTAGGGCAGCTTCCTTTGGCCATGGCATATGTGCCGTTTCAGCGATGGGAAAATCTCTACGAACCCCGCCGCGCTCTACAGAGAGGGACCATCTTTCCCAGTTTGGATATGCCTTTCTGCGGAAGGGAGATGATCTAATATGGCAAGAGCATCAAGAGAAGAACTCATGAGAAATTATCAGGTAATGTGCTTTTATTTAGACGACATTACCCTCTATTTACAGACGCATCCTACTGATCAAGCCGCCCTAAGAAGCTATGAGAAATTTAAACAGCTGAAAAAGGAAGCGGCAAAAGAATATACAGACGCTTATGGGCCGCTTCACTCCGACAATGTATACGTTACAGATCGCTGGACCTGGGCGGATATGCCCTGGCCCTGGGAAAGGCAGGAATGATATATGTGGACATATGAAAGATCGTTGCAGTACCCGGTAAATATCAGCAAGCCGGATGCCCAAAGCGCAAAAATAATAATAACCCAGTTCGGAGGACCGGATGGAGAACTGGCTGCATCTCAGCGTTACCTTTCCCAAAGGTACAGCATGCCTTTTAAGCAGGTGGCGGGACTCCTGACTGACATCGGAACTGAAGAAATGGCACATATGGAAATAGTTTGCGCTATTGTACACCAGCTGACAAAGAATCTGTCCCTCGAAGAAATCAAGGCATCGGGGCTCGATACCTATTTTGTCGACCATACTCTGGGTCTTTGGCCTCAGGCAGCCTCAGGCACACCTTTCAGCGCCACGGTATTACAATCCAAGGGGGATGCCATCACTGATCTTGTGGAAGATATGGCGGCGGAGCAAAAGGCAAGGACCACCTATGACAACTTACTGCGGTTCATTGACAACCCCGAGGTGAGGGATCCTTTGAAATTTCTGCGTGCCAGAGAAATCGTCCACTTCCAGAGATTTGGGGAAGGGTTGAGGATTGTGCAGGATCATCTGAATTCAAAAAACTTCTATGCTATAAATCCGGAATTTGACCTTAGAAAACCGAGGTGCGGCTCTTGACGAACGACTTGATGCAAGTAACATAAATCGAAAAGTATCCCACTTATGTCGGAAAAAATTATTATTGCCGGTGGCCGGGGCTACCATGCTGCTCCCGGCCATCCGATTCGTTCAGAATTTGCACTTTGCTGCCATGGAGGGTTTATAAATGAAAAACTGGCTAAACAGTTTGAAAACCAGCACCCCTCAGGAAGGCTTCGAACTGGCGATCAAGCTTTCTCAAAAAGGTGTAGAATACACACAACCGTCTGAAGAGATCAGAAAGAAACTGCGCCCTAAATACTCCAGGGATGCCGAAGATCTGATATTTGCTTCTCAGGTCATCGCAATAAATTTCCAAACCGTCGCCGCTGCAAACAACTACTGGAAATGATCCCTATGTCAAGTCCTCGTTGAGAAAATATAAAGCTGACAGGATATACATTTTTACGGTTTCCACAAGTTCCGGGATCTCCACATATTCATCCGCATGGTGAGGGATCAGTTGATTCCCCGCTCCCGTAACAAGCACGGGAATCCCTTTCAGGCAGTCTAAATATGTCCCGTCTGTCGCACCGGGAACTCCGCTGTATCGTTCTTCTTTTCCTGTAACCTGTCTATATGCCTTTGCAACGCATTTAACAAGAATGTCATCTTTGGAGATCTTCGTCCAAGGGCGTTCTTCAATTATTTCGAGAGTAGCTAAAAAATCCTTATCTGAGGCAGCCAACTTATCGTGTATCGATAACAGCTGTTTTTTTAGGATTTCATGTTCCTGCCCCGGGACCGTCCTTATATCCAAAGCCATATAAGCCTCTCCCGGAACAACATTAATCTGAGGTTCTCCCTTGCTGGGGGACATGATGACGGTGGGTGTAATGCTAGGCAATCCCAAGTATTCATGCTTACCTAACCTTTCCTTTTCTTCCTGCTCCAGTTTTTCCAGCTCAAGGATTAACCAGGCAAGGCTCCAATTGGGATTGATGCCGGAAAGAGGCATGCAGCCGTGGGATTGTTTCCCGTACAGTCGGATCTCAGCTCTCATTGCTCCCTTCTGAAAGAGGCAGAGCATGTTCTCCTCCGGCTCACAGATGATTGCGCGGTCTACATTGTCGGCCCAACCCCTCCTTATGAAATCTTTTATTCCGAGCATCATCCCCTCTTCATCACAGGGAATGCAAAGGAGTATGTTCCCTTTAAATTCGATTTTTGAATCCTTGATCGCCTTTGCCGCAAATAATGCCGCTGCCAGATTCCCTTTAGTATCACATGCTCCTCTGCCATAGATCCTGTCTCCGATGATTTCTGCCCCGAAAGGATCATATTTCCATGCCTCCTGGTCTCCTGCGGTGACCACGTCCGTATGGCCTTCAAAAAGCAGCGTCTTTCCCGGTCCTGTTCCTCGGAGAAAAGCGATAACATTAGGCCTCCCCGGAACCACCTCTTCTATATAAACTTCAAACCCTTCGGCCTTTAAAAAATTGTATATAAATGTGGCCGCCTTTGTCTCGTTGGCTCCTTCCACGGTGGGATCGTAGACGCTCTTGATACGGATCAGATCTTGTAGAAAGCTGATCATTTGAGTATCGTTAAGGCTCTTTAACGCATCATTGTAATCCATTTCATTCCTCCGTTTTCTTTGAAACCCGACAAGAATAAATTTATAGAACTGCTGCCGGATTCTTCTTTTTTATTTTGCAGTCGCTCAGTTGCCATTGCTCAGTTGCCATTTTATCACAATAATATATTCCCGTTAACATCGCTGTCAATAAGCTGACATGAGATTTGGCACCTTTGTCAGCTTTCGTTTGTCAGTTTTTGGGGCGCTCTTTCGTTTTCGATTTCACATAAATATAATCGACTTCGCACTTTATTAACGTTGCATTGAAAATGCTGCCAGTTTAATTGCTCTTGACACCCGCCGGGGACCGGAATCATAACCGAATGTAAACCAAATCATTCTTTGGCCGGGGTTTGGTTTACATTTCCGGCGGCAGGAAGTTGCCGGGGGCCATAATCTTGATCGAATGTAAACCAAATCCTTCTTTGCCCGGAGTTTGGTTTATATTTCCGGCGGCAGGAAGTTGCCGGGGGCCATAATCTTGATCGAATGTAAACCAAATCC
>JAKJCD010000140.1 GCA_022706625.1 Bacillota bacterium
AGAGAAAGGTCATGGGTGATGAAAAGATATGCCAGCCTGTTATGCTTGCGCAGATCCATCATCAGGTTAAGTATTTCTGTGCGGATAGATGCATCCAGCATAGATACGGGCTCATCGGCAACGACGAAATCCGGTTTCATGATGATGGCGCTTGCGATAACCACTCTTTGCCTCTGCCCGCCGCTGAGCTCATGGGGATAGCGAAAAAAGAAATCTTCAGCCGGCACAAGGCCTGCCTGTTCCAAAGCCTCCCTGACCCTCTCGGTCCTCTCCTCTTCCGATTTGACCAGCCGGTTCACCTCCAAAGGTTCGGCGACGATGTCCATGATTATCTCTCGTGGATTTATGGACTGATAGGGATCTTGAAAGATCATCTGCGCCTTCTGACGAAACTGTTTCATAGATCCCTTGTCAAGGCTTTTTATTTCTTCCCCGGAGAAAAAGACCTTTCCTTCCGTAGGTTTGACCAACCCCAAGACGGCCTTCCCCGTGGTAGTTTTACCGCATCCGCTCTCTCCCACTAAAGAGAGTATCTCCCCTTCTTTGATTTGGAAAGATACGCCGTCCACGGCTTTAAGATTTCTTTTGCTGTTGCCGAAGAGATCTTTGGATAGGCTTTTCTTTATTTCAAAATGGACTTTCAGGTCTTTTACTTCTGCAATGATCCTATTTCCCATTCATTACCTCCCTGAAAAAATGGCAGGCTGAAAGATGTTTCTCGCTTATCTTTTCAGCATCAGGCTCCATATACCTGCATACCTCCTTTGCCATATGGCATCTGGGGTGAAAGCTGCAACCGGCAGGAGGGTCAAACATATTGGGAGGCGTGCCTTTTATACCTTCCGGGATTACTTTACCTTTGCTGATATTCGGGAAGCATGAAATCAATCTCTCCGTGTAGGGGTGGGCCGTATGCTCAAAAATATCTTTCACGGTCCCTGTTTCTACAACTTTGCCTCCGTACATGACGGCTATTTTATCACAGGTCTCTCCTAAAATCGAAAGGTCATGGGTGATCAGGATAAGCCCCATATTAAGCTCGTGCCTCAGCTTCTCAAGCAGATTCAGGATCTGAGCCTGTACCATTACATCAAGTGCCGTGGTAGGTTCATCGCCGATGACGATTTTCGGGTTGCAGGCCAGTGCCATGGCTATCATAGCCCTTTGCTTCATTCCCCCGCTGAACTCATGGGGGTAATTCACTATGCGCTTTCGAGGCATCTCGACAAGTTCAAATAGATCCCCGGCCCTCCTCAGAGCTTCCTCCCGCCTCACTTTTTCATGGAGCACTATGGCTTCAGCGATCTGATCTCCTACCATCATGACGGGATTCAGAGCATTCATTGCCCCTTGGAATATTATAGATACTTCCTTCCATCGTTTTGCCCGGATCTCATCGTCGGAAAGCTTAAGTATATCGATCCCTTCCATAAAGATCTCGCCGCCGGCAACTCTGCCCTCCTTCGGAAGCAATTTAGCGATGGATAAGGCGCAGGTAGTCTTGCCGCAGCCGGACTCGCCTACCAAACCCAAGGCTTCTCCGTAGTCCAGCTCGAAGCCGGCGCCGTCCACGGCCTTATATTCCCCCGATGATGTGTCGAAATAAGTCTTTAAATTCTTTACTTCCAGCAATGGCATGAGAGTTTACCTCTTCCTGAGTTTCGGATTCATGATCTCATCAAAAGCATAGCCCAACAAAGTAAAGGACAGCACTACAAGAACCACGCATATACCCGGAGGCAGATAATACCAATATGCTCCTGCGCTGGTCGATCCGCTTTCAAAGGCGTAATGCAGCATCATGCCCCAGCTTGCGGTGGTGGGGTCTCCAAGTCCCAGGAAGCTTAGAGTGGTTTCTGATACGATAGCCACAGCCGCTACCAGCACTGTGTTTGCAAATACCAACGGAAATACGTTGGGCAGGATATGCCTTGCCATGATGTGGCCGCTGCCAGCTCCGACGGATATCGCTCTCTCCACATACTGCCTTTCTTTTACCGACAGGGTCTGGGAGCGTACCACCCTGGCTGTTCCTGCCCAGCCTGTGATACCAATTACAAAGATGATATTCCAAAGACTGGTTCCAAGTATTGCCGCCAGCACCATCATCAGCGGGAGCCATGGAATGACCAGAAAAAAATCGGTGAATCTCATCAATGCATTGTCCACGGCTTTTCCAAAATAGCCCGAGACTATCCCTATCAGGGTGCCTATGCCCATGGATATGGCAGTGGCGATGCCGCCTATCAGAAGAGATATCCTGGCACCCGATATAAGGTTTGCCAGCACGTCGCGGCCCATATCGTCGGTGCCCAGCAGATGCTGAGGTGAAGGGGGGTTCAGAATGTCCTCCACCTCACCGAAATCAAGAGTGGAAAAAGGCATAAATATAGGCCCGAAAATGGCGATCAAAATAAATGCAGCAAGAACTACTGCCCCTGTGAGAGCCATCTTGTTTTTTCTTACTGCCAAGAGAAATTTTAATATCCTCTTTTTCCTCAAGCTCCAATGCAAGGCTGCCACCTCTCAGTTTTTTACTCTGGGATCGATGTATGAATAGGTGATGTCCGCCAGCAGGTTGGCAAGCACCACACTCACCGTAACCAACAGGAAAATACCCTGAAGCAATGGATAATCCCGTGCGTTCAGGGCCTCATACATCAATCTACCCAGACCGGGCCATGAAAAAATCGTTTCTATTTGTATGGCTCCCGCAACGACAAATCCGATATTGATGGCAACTATGGTTATCATCGGAAGGAGCCCGTTGGGCAAGGCGTGTTTAAAAAGCACATATCTTTCGCGGAAACCCTTTGCCCTGGCCGTAACGATATAATCCTCCGATAAAACGTCTATGAGGGTGTTTCTCATAGTCAGCGCATATTCACCTATCAAAACCAGGCTCATAGTCAATATAGGGAGAACGGCATGGCGCAGAAGATCATGGAGCATGGCTGCCGTTGTGGCAAAGCTTTTCCCCGGAGTAAACATCCCGCTGGTGGGAAACAGTCTAAGACCTACGCAGAATATGACCAGCATGATCATGCCGAGCCAAAATGTAGGGACAGAGTAAGTGACCAGGGAAAAACCCAGAGTCCCTACGTCCAGCTAGCTGCCCCGCTTCCATGCGGCGATGATGCCGATGCCTATGCCCACTGCTATGGCTATAAGCTCTGCAATACCCACCAGCAGTAACGTTGGCAGGATCCTGGCGGCAATGACCTGGGAAACCGGGGCTTTGAAAACAAAGGATATGCCCAGGTTTCCTTTAAACAGGTTACGGAAGTAGGTGAAAAACTGCACATACCATTCCTGATCAAGCCCGTAAAAACGCCTGATTCCTTCGATTACTTCCTCGGTGGCTCTGGGGTTTCGCATCATCATGGCCAGCGGGTTTCCCGGTAACACCCGAAATAATATATAATTGAATACCAACACTGCCAGTATTGTGATCAAAGCATACAGAAGTTTCTTGACCATATCCCCTTTGTGCATGGAATGACCTCGCTCTTATACTGAATCGTGTTTATTCCGCCGGCTTGATATCTCTGTAATTCAGATCCGTAAGGTTAAAGAAATACAGGCCTCCTTCTGGGATCTGCCTGAAACCTTCCCAGCGGTCAGAACGTATCGCCTGGATGTTGTTGGAATAGGTCAGAATAATGTATGGAGATTCATCATATACGATTTTTTGCATCTCAAAGATCATTTGCTGCCTTGCACTCTCATCCATCTCCGCCTGCTGGGCTATATAAAGCTCATCATACCTAACGTTTGAGAAGAAGGGTTCGTTGTTCCCGCCGATCTGATCTGTGGTCAGTATCCCGAGAATGGAAGTGGGATCCACATCCGCTCCCCAGCCCCAGATAAACATATCGTAATTTCCTTCGATGATCCTGTCATAAAGCGCGCCGCTGTCCATGGTGGTGCTCTTGATCTTTATCCCGATAGCGGCACAATCGGAAGCGATCATCTGACCGCTCTTTACTTCCTCAACATTGTCGGCGATGGTGATGAATTCAAATTCCATCGGAGACCCGTCCTTTGCCTCCCTGAAACCGTCGCCGTTCTTATCGATATATCCGGCGGCGTCAAGGAGGGCTTTGGCCGTATCGGGATCGTAAGTCCTAAGTTCATTTGCCGCAGGTTCATAATGGAAGAAGTCTCCGGGATTGATGAGCGTAGTGCCTGCTGTGCCTTGTCCGCTGTAAGCCATATCGACGATTTTCTGCTTATTTATCCCGTAGTCCATGGCCTGTCTTATGGTTCTGTCGAGAAGGATAGGGTTTCCTCCGCTGGCCGGATCGGTCCAGCAGTTTATCCCCACCTGCATAAAGCCCAACTCCTGACCGGAGATCACTTCAATATTTTTATCATTTTGCAGCTGAGAAAGCTGTGCCGGGTTCATGTTTGTCGCCCCGTCGATTTCTCCCAGCATTAGGGACTGGGCCATGGCATCGACGTTTTCGTAGTCAACGAAAATGAATTCGTCCATAGTCGGCAATTTACCGAAATAGCCCTCGTTTTTAACGATTTTTACGAAATTATCTCCCTTTGAATCGAACTTGTA
>JAKJCD010000141.1 GCA_022706625.1 Bacillota bacterium
ACAACAACCCACTCCGGTCCCTTGCTATTGCCGACAAACCAAATAGCAGGATCCACTTCTGGATTACTTTGCCAGGACATAATTTCAAGACCTTGTTTTTCTATGTGGTCCCTGACAATTTGCACTGCCATGTCCTGAATTTCCCACGATGTCATTTCAATTTTCTGATCGGTGATCAAGGATATTGGGTCAATTGGTTTTCTCGTTTTCGCATCGATAAGTCCCCAGCCGTTCCGGTATGGCACCCATGTGCCACCGAAGATCTTTTTCTTCATAGGTAGTATGCATGCGTGACCATGGTTACCCTCCGCGACGGCTAGGAGACCGCGTAGGGTTCCCGGTACTTGGATTTTATTATCGATATCTTCAATCCTGATGAAGAACAACTGATTCCCAAGACGGAATGAAAGATGCTCAAGAAATGGCG
The DNA here is from genome assembly GCA_022706625.1 of Bacillota bacterium. Lineage (GTDB taxonomy): Bacteria > Bacillota > Clostridia > Peptostreptococcales > Anaerovoracaceae > UBA1426. The sequence continues at coordinate 428 of JAKJCD010000141.1, forward strand.
GATAAGGATGTGCCCGAAGCCACGCCTGAATACCACCCTGAACTTGATTGTTTAGGTGCATGCCTGCGCTTTGCCAACACTTAAAAAACTCTTGTGACATTTCCTGCATTTCAATGTTGTACATATGCATTCTCCAATCTTTTTTAAAGGCTGGACCTATAGCATCTAACATATGGCTCACCGGGAGTGGCCGCCTTTTGCCGCGATCCGGTGGAACGACTTGTTATGTGCCATGATTAAATCCTGTTCCATTCTGGCTCCATAGTTGCCCGTAACTTGCTTTCAACTGCCTTGTAATCCCCGGTCTGCAAGAACCAAAGCGATATTTTAAGGCCAGCACTGGCTGCCTCATAAACAAGATTATTGACCCGGCAGTTTGTTTCTTGCCCGCCTTTAAAACAGTTTCTTGGCGATATGATCCCGTAGCCCATGTTGTACCGTAGGGAGAGATTCAAACACTCTCCGATGTATTTGACTTTGTCTCCAACAACGATTGCATATACGCCGCTCACAGGGTAGCAATTTGGTATTCTGAATTTGCAAAAGGGTCCTTTCCCGTACCTATTCAAAGGCAATCTATTCTTATTTTTATAGCGCGATTGAGGCATATACTGGCTTACCAAACCTCCAGAGTTTTGTTCTGGCTCAATATTACATATTCGGTTGAATTCATACGTTCCAATCTTCATATTCTCTTACACATAAGATTGAGGTCAGCGGTGGCTGCAAGCCATCCGCTGGAGTAAATTGTTAGGTGCTTTATATTTCCCGTGAATAGGAGTCAATGTATGTTCGATTACAGTTAGTCTGTTTTCCCCAACAGCATTCATATGCTCGTGCCATCTCAATACCGTCTTGTTTGAAAATGATTAGTTTTTCCCCCTCGTGAGGACCCTTGGAAGTTATTCTGGCCTCACATTCAAAAAGGGTCCCCGCGTCTGTTCTGTAAGTCCTTCCAGGGTTGTTTGTAATTTCTTCATATGCTTGCTGAAATGTCTTCGGATTATTGACAAATCCAGAATGAGGATCTCTTGTTGGTCTTTTGGGCATATCGTATCCTCGTTTTAATTCACCTAACACAGAGCTAACCCGGAGTAGCCCGAAAGGGTCACGATCGGGTTCAGCGCCTGGTTATGTGGTCTTTTAAGGCTCCTACCGCTTCCGTGTAATCGATTCCAACGAGTCATAGATAGAGAAGATCTTTGTCGCTATCCGGGAACCGGTACTGTTCTTTATTCTCGAAAGTGTTGCTTCCACAGGGTTTGGATATAAATGGGCATATTTCTCTTTGAACGTAGGGTCAACTTCTTCTTTCACCTGCAGGTCTGCAAGTTGGCCAGGCCAATCCTCGGAGTACTTGTGAAGTTGCTTCCTTATCCAAAGAAAGTCCTCCCTCAGTCTTTCGGGAAGGTGTTCAGGCGTGAGTACCCACAGGGGACCTTGCCAGGCCGACAGCAATCTGGACCTGACATCCCCCTTTCCAGTTGCAAGCGTGTGAACCGCGGCTAATAATTTCTCCAGCGCATATGAGTATCTCAGCGTATTCACAGTGTCCTTATCATCTTTCATTGTCACATAACGTGGAGCTAACCCGACTGCGCGGCTTTTCGCGCAGATCGGGTTGAGCGCAGGGTTAGGCTTGTAGTTCACGGTGTTTTAAGAACGCCGAGACGACGCATAGATGCTTCAATTAGAGGACGTATATCAGGCGGACATGGGTACAAGCGTTCGCCAGCGGTGCGCCGATTAGGAGCGGTACGCGGTGCTAGACCATTGAGTTCTTTAACATGCCCGATCCAGCAGGTTTTCACTACGCGGCCCTCTCTGCTGCGAATGTCATCTTGTATTTCACGATAAGTTGCCATTTTCGTTCCTGAAGAGTCTAACATATATTAGGTTTTTATTTTATATCATAATTTCTAAGAAAATATATAAATTAATGAACGATATCAAATAAATAAATGCATATTTATACTTGCTGACTAATTCAATATTCACAATAATGCTAATACGTTGCTATAGAATAGGTAAGTGGAGTAAATTCCATCTATTATAAATCATCTTAACTTAACTAACTGATTGTGAACATGAGTGAATTAGATTCAAAACGACTTGAATCTATCCGGAAGTTCTGGGAGGCTTTCCGATCCTGCGTAGAAGAACAGAGAGTTAGTCCTGATCGCTCACATTACTATGTCAAATGGGCGCAGGCCTTTGTCCGGTTTGCCCCGGGGAAGCGGTTGCGCGAACGAACGGGAAAAGATATTGAGGCTTTCCTTACAGATTTAGGTAAGCGTCCCGGCACCGGTGACTGGCAGGTGAAACAGGCTGAACACGCGTTAAAGATACTGTATGAGGTTTTTCTTCCCGAATATGCGCCCGTCAACTCATACGAAGATATACAAAAAGCTCATGTTAGGAAGAAAGCGGCTCTCCGAACCAGGGAAGATGTGTTTCGCGATCAGGTGATACCCGGGGAGGTGGAGCGGCATTTTGCTCCTCTGATAAGCGCCATGAAAACAGAGATCAGGAGCCGTCACTACTCGATCCGCACTGAATCCTCCTACGTTGATTGGGTGCGACGCTTCATTGCGTTTCATGACTATACTGATTTAAAGAAACTTGACGCGACGAAAGCAGTGAAGGAATATCTTGAATATCTTGCCGTCGAAAGGGCGGTGGCAGCCAGCACTCAGAACCAGGCCCTGAACGCCCTGGTATTCCTGTATACTAATGTTCTCAACAAACCCTTTGGAGACCTGGAGACCTTTGTCAGGGCCAAACGTCCTCAAAGGCTGCCTGAGGTGATGACAAGAGAGGAAGTCCAGGTTCTGTTTGATCATATGAAAGGTGTTACGCTGCTTATGGCCGGCCTGATGTACGGGGGCGGGTTGCGCCTTATGGAATGCGTGAGGCTTCGAGTCATGGATCTTGATTTTGGACGACGCCAGATCATGGTACGGGACGGGAAGGGCCAGAAGGATAGAGTGACAATGCTGCCTGAACGCTTTTCGGTCGTTTTGAAAGAACACCTTGCCAGGGTGAGGACTGTGTATGATAATGACCGGGCCAGCGGCGTTCCCGGTGTCTACATGTGGCCTGCTCTGGCCCGTAAATATCCAAAGGCTGCGTTGGAATGGAAGTGGCAGTATGTATTTCCCGCAAAAAGCCTCTCTGTTGACCCGCGGAGCGCCATAGTACGCCGCCATCACATCAATGAAAACCTTGTGCAAAAAGCTGTTAAGGAAGCGGCGGGTAGGGCAGGAATCAACAAGAGAGTCAGTTGCCATACCCTTCGTCATTCCTTTGCCACCCATCTTTTGGAAGCCCGCTACGACATCCGCACGGTCCAGGAACTGCTGGGACACGCGGATGTCTCCACCACTATGATCTATACCCATGTCCTGAACAGACCGGGGCTTTCAGTCATGAGTCCTGCTGATTTTTGATGTTTAGGGGCCTTCCGTGCCATTTGATTAAATTTTCTTTTTGCGATAGATTTTAGTGAAATTGCTATGATATTGGACCTTCCATTACAGCTTGCTGAACAGTCTCCCTATTATAAACATCTTGGCATCACCATTGTGGAAGCAAGGGAAGGTTTTGCGAAACTTCGGCTAAACTTTATGGAGTGCCTGACCCACCCTTTTGGTTATCTTCACGGCGGAGCTGTGGCGAGCCTGGCAGATTCCGCCGGTATAAATGCAGTATTAACAATGTTGAAAGATGAGCAGAAAGCCCTCACCCTTGAGATGAAGATTAACTATCTTTTGCCTGTTAAAGATACCGCCATATTTGCAGAGGCAAGAATTGTTCACAAAGGTAAGAAATTCGCATTGGCTGATGTGGATATCAAAAACAGCGACGACCAGTTAGTTGCCAAGGCAATTGTGACATGCGCGATTATGTAAAACCGGCAGGCCAGCCGTTAGCTGTCAGCAGCCAGCTAATCATCGGAACACAATAGAATTAAATTATGTGATGACACATCAGGAGAAAACATTCCTGAAGAGGCAAAATTATTATATTAAAATGGATACACTAGATTAATGGCACATAAACGGAGAAATAAGCCTTTGAAACGGAAGATATTAATATACATGGTGTCCATGGTGGCGTTCTCAGTTTTCCT
>JAKJCD010000142.1 GCA_022706625.1 Bacillota bacterium
ATCTTTTGATTTTGCGGTTCTAACTCCGAATCGTTCTTCATCTAGAGTTGAAAGTTCGATGAATGAAATGCTTCTTTGCATATCAAAATATTACCTTTCCCCGTAATCATTCAGGTTTGTATCAAAGGTGCTTCTTCGAATGATATATAGGGGGCGCCCCTTTGTCTCGTCGAAAGTTTTTCCCAGATAAACACCCAAGATTCCTAAAAGGGCGATGATAATGCCGGCGAGGAAATAAATAGATACGATGAGACTGCTCCAACCCGTGATGGGGGAGCCTTTAAGCAGGGCCCAAACAACAAGGTAGAGACCGAAAAGAAAGGAAAATCCCGCCATGCTGAAGCCGAAGAGGACAAACAAACGCAGTGGCTTGGCGGAATTGGAAATAATGACACCTATGGCGAGCTGAAAAAGTTTCCGATAGGTATAGGTGCTTTTTCCTCCTGCCCGCGCCGCATGGGCGACATCGACACTTGCTGCAGGGAATCCCATCCAGTCCACCATTACGGAAAAAAGGCGGACTTGTTCGCGCATGCCTCTGAAACTGTCTACGACCTTTCGGGAAACGATTCGGAAATTTCCTACTTCACTATCATAATCAACATCGGCAAGATAACTAAAAGTTCTATAGAACAAACGTGAAGTAAGGCGTTTCAGGAGAGTATCTTGCCGTTTCCCCCGGCGTGCCCTAACAACGTCAAATCCTTCCTGCGCCTTGGCATAGAGACGGGGAATCTCCTCAGGCTGGTCCTGAAGGTCGCAGTCCATAACGACAATCCAGTCTCCGCTGCAGTAGTCCAGCCCTGCTGTGATACCGAAGTGCTGGCCGAAATTCCGACTGAACTGGAAGCCTTTGATTCGTGGGTCTTGCCTTGAAAGTCCCTCTATGATCTCCCAAGATCGGTCACCCCCGCAATCTTCGACAAGAATGATTTCAAAGTCATTGGTGATGGTTTCCAGAGAAACTTTCAGACGTCGGTACAGCTCTTGGAGACACTCTTCCGCCTTGTATACGGGGATAACAACAGAGATCATATTCATAGCAAAAATATAATAAAGCAGTGAACCCCATTTATCAAGTTGTAAAATCTGCAGTTGTAAAATCTTCTGAAGGCACGAATAATCGTTTATGTGGTTATTGTTACATGATTATTTCTTAAAGTGTACGTCCGCCCCTTCAGCGACTGACGTTTGCATGGATGACCCTACGTATCATGATTCAGTTCAGCATTACTCTCTTTCAATTGGAAAGAAACACATTACCGGACATAACGCTATTGCAACATTGTAGGTGTAAAAATTATCAAGACACAGATTAATTGGACACTGTCTGTCAAGTCAAGTATGGGTCGGGACATATCAAAAGTTATTACGCCTTCAAACCCCCATCAATCCAATTCATAAAATGACTATCCCTGATTACTAGAGATTCCGCTGAAGCCAATTACTGCGGTCGAGAGCATTTCCGTGATACCGGACAAAATCGATACGGAATCTAACATAACACAAAATAGTTCTTGCAATAACACTATACAAAACGTATCTTAGGTTTAGCTTTTAATGCATAAAAGGGGTGAAAACATGGGAAAAGTCCTTCAGAAGCATGACACAAAAACTACATCTAATAATTCAAGCCTGATCGTGATCCCCGAAAATGCCCCTGACGGCCTCCGGGTATGGTCGTGCTGGTACTTTGACCATGCCGTGACGACCGTAGCCAGGTCGCAGAAGGAACAGCGCCGGGATTTGTCCCTGTTCATTCAATACATGGAGCAGACTGAGAAAACAGATGCCCGTTCCATGTGGACCCCCAGGCTCTCCGAGTCGTTCAAGGACCACATGAAACGTTCTCTCCACGATGACGGCTCCCGCCACTGGTCCGATCGAACCATAAACCGGGTGCTGACCCACCTGAAGACTTTCGCAAAATGGATTCACGGACTGAGGCCGTTTCCCCTGGGGAATCCCATGGCGAAGATCAAGGCCCTTCCCCTGACCAACTCCCTGGAGGTCGAGCGGGCTCTTTCGGCCGGCGAGCGGAGGCGGCTCCTGGATGCCGCGGACCTTCTCCTTGTTACAGGAGGACGGAGCAGAAACCGGCGATTGCACTCTGTCGAAGTGCGACCGAGGAGAAAGGGCTACCGGTGTTATCGCAACAGGGCAATTATTTACAGTCTTACGGAAACAGGGATGAGGCGGAAAGCGGTTACGGCCGTCAACCTGTCCGATGTGGACTTTGTGAAGAAGAAGATTACCGTCGAGGAAAAAGGCGGGATGCGGCACACGTACCAGATCAACAAGGAAGGGCTCGCTGCGATCCGGGACTATATCCAGAACGAACGGGAAGCCGACTTTGAGAAGTGGCAGTCCCCTGCCCTCTTCCTGTCGCCCTGCACGAACCCCAACGGGAACGGACGTCTGACGGTCAAGGTGGTCAATGATGTGTGGAACGACGTCTGCAAGGTCGCCGGCATCGAGGGCAGGACGCCCCACAGCGCGCGCCATGCGATGGGCCGCTACATCATAGAGAAGACCGGGAACGTGGCAGCTGTTCAAAGACAACTGGGGCACAAGAATGCCGCCTACTCCTTACAGTACTCCAGAATTACCGATGAAGAGTTGAACGGAATACTGGACGGAAGATGAAATGCTTTAAGGGATTTATTCCATTGCCCCTGTTAGAAAATTTTTTATTTTTTCTAATTGTTCAGCCCTTGAGCTTTTCCTTTTCAGATTGCTTTCCCAAATCTTTAAAACAGCCCATCCTTCTTCTTTGATTGCAGCTCTTTGTTTTTTATCCCTTTCAATATTATCCCCGATTTTTTTAACCCAGTAATCATCTGCGTCTCTATTTTTTTTCACCCTTTCAAAATCGCGGCCATGCCAAAAATCACCATCAATGAACACCGCCTTTTTCTTTCTAGGCGATGCAATGTCCGGCGAACCAGGTATCCTCTTGTAATGCTTTTGAAAATATATCTTATTTTTACGCAGAAATGAAAATACGATCTTTTCAGCCTCGGTGTTTTTTGACCGTATCCGAGACATTATTTCGCTGCGTTTTTCCTTAGTAAAAACATCCGTCATAATTGTCCGGATTCCATCGCATCAATTATATTCTTCATTAGATGCCACATAACCACAGGAGCAACCGCATTTCCTAGTGCTTTATAATTTGTTGTCCGGGAGCCTGACAGTTTAAAATTGTCCGGGAATGATTGTATTCTTGCAACTTCTCTCGGAGTAAACATCCTATACCGGCCGTTCGTGCGCAGAACAGGATCCGTACTGTTCAAGCTGACTTTCGCTAGATGCGCCCCGACAGTGTTGCATGGTTCGTCGAGCTTCTGCACTCTTCCCTTGTTCATGCTTTCCAGATGCTTGGTTTTCAGAAGCCCGTTGATTGCTTTGTCGCTGAAGAAATATTTTTCATCCACTTCGCAGTCCGGAATTACGACCTTCGACAAAGGAACATTTTTATTCCGTCTCAAAGGCGAAGGAAATTTGAACTTATTGTAATGCTTTTTATTTTTAAATCCTACGATAAATACGCGCTCCCTCTTTTGGGGCACTCCGAAATCGACGGCATTAAGTATGTTATGCTTAACATGATAGCCTGTCTTTTCAAATTCTTTGATTATTAAAGGGAACGCCTCGCCTTTATTAGCGGACAAAATGCCTTTGACGTTTTCCGCGACAAAAGCTGAAGGCTTTTTCTCTTTGAGAATCCTGCACATTTCAAAAAAAAGTTTGCCGCGATCGTCCTTATACCCGAGCCTTTTCGGGTTCTGCGCTACTACTGAAAAAGATTGACAGGGAAAACCCCCTGTTAATATGTTATGTTTCTGGATATTTTTTGATTTAAGATGGCGTATATCTGCGACATGGCAGGTATTCGGAAAATTGGAATTGTAAATATTGCAGATTGCCTCATCGAAATCCATCGCATAAACTATTTCCGTGTTCAGTCGCTTGTATTTTTCCCCCAAGTATTCAAAACCGCCTTCGGAACCGAGATCCATACCTCCGCAACCGCTGAAAAGAGAAACTATTTTATAATTTTTTTTTCTCATGCAAGTAGTTTTTCCCAATAACCAGATTTGTCCGAATAAGTGATGTCAGCGCCGTTCCTCGGCAACATGTCGATCAAATCATGTTTATATTTTGTTACGGGATCCTTTATCAGGAACAGGCTGAGATCCGTGACGGAAATCATAAGCCTGTATATGAAATAATATTCTTTCATAGTATTTGCGGCGCTCCATTCGCTCGGTGTCATATGGAAATTCTTAGAAGCAAGTTTGCCACGGCTGACGGTTGTCTTAACCTCGATGTATCTTCTGATATCGCCTTTGCCTTCATACGAACTGATGTCGTAACCGACAGCAAACGTCTCCGGAATTTTTATTATCAAATGCAGGAATTTTTCCATTTTCAATAATGCGAGTCTCTTTTTCTCATGTTCGATTATAATGGCTTCTCCGACATCCCCCACCTCTTTCGTCTTTATACCCGTATCCTCTTCGCGGCTTTTTTGTATT
>JAKJCD010000143.1 GCA_022706625.1 Bacillota bacterium
GGATGCGGTAAGGATCAGGCGCCGGATCTTCTGGCCTTCATTTCCTTGCAACGCCTGAAAAATAGCACTGTGTTCGCTGTCCACAGGGATCAGCCGTACATTGTTTTTCTTTACAGCCTCTTTTACTAAAGCACCTCCCGCAACCAGAGTCTCTTTATTTGCCAGTGCGATATCCTTGCCGGCGCCGATCGCCGAAAGGGTCGGTTCCAAACCGCAGATCCCCACCAATGCATTCAGAACCAGGTCGCAATCTGCCTGTGCGGCGGTCCGCATCAATCCTTCTTTCCCGCACAACACCTCTGTTTTAGGAAACTGTCTCTTTAGACGAAGCGCATCTTCTTCGTGTTCCACGCATACGAGGCCGGGTTTAAAAGCTAAGATTTGCTCGGACAGCAAATCAACCCGTCTGCCGCAGGTCAGCGCGGTGACTTTAAAGCGATCTCTGTTATTCTTTACTATATCCAACGCCTGGGTCCCAATGGAGCCCGTTGATCCCAATAACCCTATCTTCTTCATTAGAATATTACCAATATTATATAATAATACACAAAAGGTGCGGTGAACAGCACACTGTCGAAGCGATCCAATACTCCTCCGTGACCGGGTATCAGATTTCCGTAATCTTTTATCCCCATTTTCCGTTTAAACACCGAGGCTGTCAGATCTCCCGCCTGGGCGGCTATGCTGCCGAAAAGACCAATAAGAGCGAAGTGCGGTATCCACACTTCTGATGCCAGATACCCGAAAAAAGTGCAGAGCGCTATACTGCCCAGAACTCCTCCGATGGCACCCTCAACCGTTTTTTTAGGACTGATTTTAGGACACAGCTTATGCTTCCCAAAGAAGTAGCCGGAAAAGTAAGCGAAAATGTCCGTACCAAAGGCGGTAAAAACCACCAGCCAAACGAGAATCCCCGCCCCGGTCTTGTCGATTAAAACCGCATGAGAGGATAAAAAGACTATATATATGACTCCCGTCACAGTGGCCATTCCATCGGCAAGCTGTCTCTCTTCGATTTTAAACATATAAAGCATGCTTGCGGTAATTATCGCAAAAAACCAAAGTAAATACATATTGAGGTCTGCTTTAAGCAGAATCAAAGCATAAAGCCCGACAGCGGAGAGCCAGCCTATTGAGCCGCACGGTTTTATCCCGACCGCCTCAAACCCTTTGTAAAACTCCCTCACACCTATGATCGCAATGAGCAGACACACTATTAAAAGTGCGATCCCTCTGAAATATAAAACTGCCAGCAAGGGGAGCAAAACTATCCCTGACAGAATTCTAACCTTCATTTATCCCTCCGAATCGGCGTACCCTTTTCGAGTACTCGCCTATAGCCTCTTCTAACCTTTCCGGCGTGAAATCCGGCCAGTAAGCATCGCTGAACACGAACTCGCTGTATGCGCTCTGCCAAAGCAAGAAGTTTGAAAGCCTTTTTTCTCCGCTTGTTCTTATAACCAGGTCAGGATCCGGGATATCCCTTGTATAAAGATATCGGGACAAGATCTCTTCCGTGATTTGCTCCTGCTTCAATTTTCCCGAAGTAATATCAGAAGCCATTGACCTGACAGCATTTAAAATCTCGCCACGGCTTCCGTAATTCAAGGCGATATGAAACTGGAGCCCCGTATTGTCCTTTGTTTTTTCAAGAGCCTCTTCAAGTTTTTTTACAGCTTCCTCCGGCAGTTTCCTATAGTTGCCCAGCACGCTGACTTTAACATTGTTCTCGTGAAGTTCCGAAAGCTCCTTATCAACATAATATACCAGTATTTTAAATATCCCTCCCACTTCTTCACCGGATCTTTTCCAGTTCTCCGTGGAGAATGCATATACTGTCAGGTGTTTTATACCCAGGGCCGATGAGCGTTTAACTATTTCCTTAAGGGCTTTCATTCCTGCATTATGCCCGGAAAGTCTGGGAAGGTTCCGCATTTTTGCCCACCTGCCGTTGCCGTCCATAACGATGGCTACATGATCCGGGACTTTTAAAAACTCCAAAACGACCCTCCTTTGCAAGAAAGGGGCGGTTATCCTGCTGCACCGCCCCAATATCTCAGATCATCTGAAATCGTCCGTAACCTTACACAGCGTCAGCTTATAGGCGCCTTGATCCGATTCTTGTTTTATTACCTTTAAATAACCGCTGCTCTGTTGTTTAAACGGCGGTCGGGAAATCTCCGCCGTCCACTCAATACCTTTTGATGAGAGATATTCTGATGCTTTATCAAAATCCCATCCCAGCAAGTCGATCGTCAAACCTCCATGATCTCCTTTTCTTTATGCTCGATTATTGCATCTATATCCTTCATGCAGGCATCTGTTTTCTTTTGGACTTCATCCATATCCGATTTTAAATCGTCTTCCGTCAATTCTCCGGATTTCTCGGCCTTTTTCAGCGCTTCATTTGCTTCGCGCCTAAGATTCCTTACTGCAATCTTTGCTTCTTCCCCCATCTTTCGAACAGTCTTTGTCAGTTCTTTTCTTCTTTCTTCAGTCACCTGAGGAATTATAAGCCTTATGCACTGACCATCATTGGACGGATTGATGCCGAGATTTGCTAGGTTGATCGCCTTCTCCACATCGTGCAGGGATTTGGGATCAAAGGGGACGATTTGCAATGTTCTGGGATCCGGTGCGGAGATATTTGAAATGTTTTTCAAAGGAGTCGGTGTACCGTAATACTCCACCAAGATCCTGTCCAGAAGAGCGGGATTTGCACGCCCGGCCCTCACGGTGTTCAGATCTTCTTTTAAAACAGCTTTTGTTTTATCCATTTTTGAATCAAGCATTTCCATTGTGTCATTCATTGTGTTTACCTCCTTCTTCCGGCTTTATTCCACTATTGTACCTATTCTTTCTCCGCATATGGCTTTAATAACATTATCAGGCTCCTTCAGGCTGAAAACATGTATCGGTATCTTATTGTCCATGCATAAGGAAGCTGCTGTAGAATCCATGACTCCCAAGCTTTTATCCAAAAGATCCCTGTGAGTTAATCTGTCAAAGGATTTGGCATTGGGATTCACCTGTGGGTCGTCATCATAGACTGCATCAACTTTTTTTGCCAGGAGGATCACGTCAGCCTCGATTTCCGCCGCTCGTAAGGCCGCAGCTGTATCGGTGGAAAAGAAAGGATTGCCCGTACCTGCTGCAAATATTACTACGATATTTTTTGACAGGTGGCTCATAGCCCTTCTTCTTATGTACGGCTCAGCGATCTCCATCATTTCGATGGCGGTCTGCACCCTTGTGGGCACACCGTTAGATTCAAGGGAATCCTGCAAAGCTAACGCATTTATACAGGTGGCAAGCATACCCATGTAATCTGCCGTGGCGCGATCCATGCTTTTGCTGGTCCTCCCACGCCAGAAGTTCCCTCCGCCGACAACCACAGCAACCTGTACTCCCATTGCAACGGCTTTTCTTACCTGGTGTGCGACCATGTTCAACATGTCCTCATTAAGCCCGAAATGATTGTCCCCTGCAAGAGCCTCACCGCTGATCTTAAGAATAACTCTTTTGTATTTCGGCTTCATAGTCCCTCCTCAATGTACGATTGCAATTCAATAAAAGGACACTTTGAGGTGTCCCTTTATTATAGCATAGACTTTTTACTGATTGTTTATCTGTTTTGCTACTTCTTCTGCGAAATTTTCTTCCTTTTTTTCAATACCTTCGCCGACTTCATAGCGGAGCATCTCTGCCACCCTCACTTTTTTTCCGAGTCTCCCTGCAGATTCCTCCACATACCCGGCCACTGTAATTTCACCGTTTTTAACGAACTTCTGTTCTAACAGGCATGTCTCTTTCAGTTCTTTTTTCAACCTTCCGACTACCATTTTCTCAACTATGTCACGAGGCTTTCCTTCGTTGAGCGCCTGTTGGATCAGTATTTTTTTCTCGCTTTCGATATATTCGGGATCCACATCTTCTTCGCTGATATATCTGGGGTTCATGGATGCCACCTGCATCGCAATATCCTTGCCCAAAACCGTGACTTCATCCGAAGCCGCCTGCGTCTCCAGCCCTATGATGACACCTATCTTTCCTCCTCCGTGGACATAGCCTTTGTATACTACTCCGGGAGCATTGAATCTATCAAATCTGCGAATGCTGATGTTTTCTCCGATCTTTGCGATTTTATTATTCAGAGCATCCGAAATGCTTCCTTCGTCTTTATATGCCAAAGTCATGAAGTTCTCCATATCTGTCGCTTCAGAGTTCAATACCATGTTTGTCAGAGTTCTGACGAAATCAATGAATTCCTCGTTCTTCGCAACAAAGTCAGTCTCGGCATTGACTTCGATCGCCGCCGCCGCACTGCCGTCTTCAGCGAATGCTAAGCCCACAAGCCCTTGTGAAGCGATCCTTCCTGCCTTTTTTGCTGCCTTTGCCAGTCCTTTTTCTCTGAGCAGTTCTATAGCTTTTTCGATGTTTCCGTCTGTTTCAGTCAAAACATTCTTGCAGTCCATCATGCCTGCGCCGGTTCTTT
>JAKJCD010000144.1 GCA_022706625.1 Bacillota bacterium
GGCAAAAGCGCCCTGTTGCCCGAAATGAGAATGTATATAAATGTATATTAATGGAGGAACTAAAATGAAACCGCCGAAAATAGTAAAAGAAGAAGCCGTTCTGGTCCTCATTGATTTCCAGGAGAGGCTGATGCCCGCCATGAAGGACAACGATGATCTGGAAAAGGCCGTAATTAAGCTGGTGAAGGGAGCAAGGATCCTAAGAGTGCCGATACTGGTGACCCAACAGTATACAAAAGGCCTGGGAGCCACGATCCCTTCTATCCATGAAGCACTCGGGGACTATAACCCTATAGAGAAGACAGCCTTCAGTGCCATGGGAGAACCGGTTTTCGCCGAGAGGCTGGCAGCATCAAACAGAAAGACAGTTATTCTTGCAGGAATCGAAGCCCATGTGTGCGTCCTCCAGACAGCGATAGATCTAATGGAGGCGGGTTATACAGTATTTCTCGTCAACGATTGCATATCGTCAAGAAGCGGCGAGGACAGGAAGTTTGCCCGTCGCAGGATGACGGGATCGGGGGCGGTAGATACCACCTATGAATCCGTTCTATTCGAACTCCTAAAGGGGGCAAAGCAGGAAGGCTTTAAAGATATCTCGGCATTAGTGAAGTAAGGTGGCATTAATAAAGCTATGTTTATGTTCGAAAACCAAATAACCGTAGATTCCAGGCATATCCTTGACGAATATCTCAACAGCTTTGAATATCAAACCTCGGGGCTATCCTTCACATCCCTTTTTATGTGGAGGAACATTAATCTGTTCAGCTGGCAGATTATCGGAGACTACCTTTGCATCGCCGGCATCAGCCACCTCGAGCTTGACAAAAAAGAGGCGTTTTTATTTCCGCCGCTGACAAAAACAGGTGACTATAAGCCTTCGGAGCTGCGGAAAACCATTCTGGAAGCAAAAAATATATTTGAGAAAAAAGGCCAGAAATTTAGTATCAGGCTATTGCCCTCTCATATGAACGGAATAATAGAAGCGGCGTTTCCGGGCGAGCTGAATTTTTATGAGGACAGAGCCAACCACGACTATGTTTATCTTACTAAAGATCTGATCCGGCTTGCGGGAAGGCAATACCACTCCAAAAGAAACCACCTGAATTATTTTAAAGGTCATTATAATTATAAATATGTCCCTCTGACTTCCTCTATGGCGGAAGAGGCTATGAGCTTCATTAAAGAATTCAATCTTCGAAAGCAGCTGCCCGAATATGAGATGGGGCTTCTCCGTATGGAAGAGGTGGCAATGGAGGATGTTTTTCAAAATTTTGGAGAGATAGGCTATCTTTCGGGAGCTCTCATCATCGATGGGAGGATACAGGCTTTAAGCATCGGAGGCCTCCTGGGCAAGAAGACTGTGGTCGTCCATGTGGAAAAAGCAAATACGGAATACAGGGGCGCATACCAGGCCATCAATAACGAGTTTTGCAGACATATGCCTCCCAATATAAAATATATCAACAGGGAAGAGGATATGGATCTTATGAATCTGCGTGAAGCGAAGCTGTCCTACAGGCCGGTGAAATTTATCGAGAAATATATTGCGGTTATTCTTTAAATGACTGCAAGTCGGGAATGCCGGAGTATCACCTCTTGAATATTCCCTTTTACGGTGATATTATAAAAAGCGATGTAACACGGTTTTTTGAATCAATTTCTTTTTAGGAGGTACACAAATGAGGGAAGTTGTTATTGTTGGAGCAGCCAGGACTCCCATAGGTAGTTACGGAGGGGCACTGAAAGATGTTTCGGCTAAAGAACTGGGAACGATTTCTGTTAAGGAGGCTATCAAAAGAGCGGGTATCACGCCGGATATGGTAGACGAGGTGATATTCGGGACTGTACTGCAGGGCGGCCTCGGTCAGAATGTTGCCAGGCAAGTGTCAATTGCAGCGGGGATACCCATCGAGGTACCTTCCTTGACGTTGAACAAGGTATGCGGATCCGGCCTTCGCACAGTATCCCTTGCGGCGCAGATCATTAAAGCGGGAGATGCGGATATCATAGTTGCCGGCGGGTGTGAAAATATGAGCATGGCAGCCTATTTTGCCCCCAATGTCAGATGGGGAGCCAGAATGGGCGACACTAAATTGATCGATATGATGGTTCATGACGGCCTTACGGATATCTTTAATAAATATCATATGGGAATCACCGCCGAGAACATCGTGGATAAATGGGGCCTTACAAGGGAGGAATTGGATGAGTTTGCGGCAAATTCCCAGCAGAAGGCTGAAGCCGCCATCAAGGCAGGAAAATTCAAGGACGAGATCGTTCCTGTAGAAATCCCCCAGAGAAAAGGCGATCCTGTTGTTTTCGACACTGATGAATTCCCAAGGTTCGGATGCACGGCCGAGGGCCTCGGCAAGCTTAAGCCGGCGTTTAAGAAAGACGGCATGGTAACTGCGGCCAACTCTTCCGGTATCAACGACAGCGGAGCTGCATTAGTAGTAATGTCCAAAGAAAAAGCGGACGAGTTGGGGCTCAAGCCTTTAGCTACTATCAAATCCTATGCTTCCGCAGGTGTAGACCCAGCCATTATGGGCATTGGTCCCGTTCCGTCCTCTCAGAAAGCTTTGGAAAAAGCGGGGCTTACTATCTCCGATATGGACCTGATCGAAGCAAACGAGGCTTTTGCCGCCCAGTCTGTTGCGGTAGGCAAAGATCTTGGTTTCGATGCGAGCAAGCTTAATGTAAACGGCGGAGCTATAGCTCTCGGGCATCCCATCGGTGCTTCCGGAGCCAGGATACTCATTACCCTGCTTTATGAAATGCAAAAGAGAGATTCAAAATACGGCCTTGCCACTCTTTGCATCGGCGGAGGCCAGGGAACGGCGATGGTTGTTGAAAGGTAGACAGATAGCCTTTAGGTGTTAATAGGAGGCAAGGGGACGCTTTGTTTGCCACCACCTTAATTCTCAGGGTGGCAAACAAAGCGTCCCCTTGCAACAATTGCCACCCTCTAAGGAGACCGGGATGAAGCAGATAGAGCTGAAGGCCTTCGCAAAAATAAATTTATCCATCGATGTGACCGGCAAACGCCCTGATGGTTATCATGAAGTCATCATGGTGCTGCAGCAGATCGATCTTTATGATGAAGTGACGGTAAGCTGCCATGAAGGGCCCTCTTCTTCCATTAATGTCACGACAGATTCCTCTGAAATTCCTGAAGGACAGGATAATATAGCTTGGAAGGCAGCAAAGTTGATGAGAGAAATATTTCCGGACAAAACCTCGGGTGATATCAGTATCTGTATAAAGAAGAGGATACCCGCTGCTGCAGGACTTGGGGGCGGCAGTGCCGATGCCGCTGCCGTACTCCTGGCATTGAACAGCCTGTGTGAGTGTGATCTTTCCGTTGCCGAACTGATGAAAATAGGGGTGAAGCTGGGAGCGGACGTACCCTTTTGCATCATGGGGCAGGCTGCAAAAATTAAAGCTATGAGCTTTGTCGGTGAGGCTATATCGACCTGCGCTTTGGCGGAGGGCATCGGCGAAAGACTGACTCCCCTTACTCCGTTAAAAGCTTATGCGGTGCTTTTAAAACCCGATACGGCCGTATCGACGGCGGAGGTGTACAAAAATCTGGACATCGGTGCCATTGAAAGGCGGCCTGATACAGCAAGCCTTTTAGAAGGTTTGAAAAATATGGATTTCCCAATGGTAGAATCTGCCATGTACAATGTGCTTGAAGACGTCAGTACAAAGAAGCACCCGGTAATACAAGAAGGAAGGCGATGGCTTCAAGGAGGGGCATCTCATGCTAAAGTCATGATGAGCGGCAGCGGCCCCACTGTTTTTGCTCTGACACCGGACAAGGGTTCGGCAGAAGCGATATATAACAGGATAAAGGGAAAAGACTACCGGGTCTTTCTTGTGAGGACTTCATTCTAAACCTTAGGGAAGCGGCTGAGAACGTCACTTCCCTGTCATAATAAAACTTTCCCCTGAATAAACTAATAGAGCTCGAACAAGTTGTTTATAAAGGGGGAGAAAACCATGGAATATAATAAGGGATTTTTTGAAGAGGAAAACATACCGGATTTTGCATTGCAGCCTGCAAAACCTGCATCTGCCTTTGATACAACGGTATATGACAAGCTCTTTGAAACTAAAGATCAGCCGGCGGAGGCTGCAGCTCAGATCGATGAGCCGGCAGTGATTGAAGCTCAGATCCGTGAGCAGGCGGAGGCTTCAGCTCAGACCGATGAGCCGGCGGTGATTGCAGCTCAGACCGATGAGCCGGCAG
>JAKJCD010000145.1 GCA_022706625.1 Bacillota bacterium
CAACGGAATACAGCCTTTTCTCTAAATTCCGTTGCCTTTTTAGGTTTTAACATCCATTTTGTAAGCCAAAAGCAACGGAAATCCGTAAATATAATAAAAACCGTTGCTTTTGATCATATACTGAGTTGTACCCCTTTTTGTGTAGACGGAAAACTGTAACAAAGCTAAAAAGGGACATTATCTCAAATGAATTATATGCTGGCATTATCATAAGCTAATCACACACCATATACCTACTGTTTGCACAAAGTTAGGGGAATATGGTATTATTACTCAGCAGTTACATGTCACATAAAGGAGTGTTGACGCCGTGGAGAATCATGCTTCGAGAAAGCATCTGGATCCAAGATTTAAAATCGGTATGAGGAATGTCAAAACTGCTCTGTCCGTAGGTATTTGCCTTCTTTTTTTCCAGTTTATCGGCGTAGGCGACGGGATCCAGGCTGCGATCGCAGCAATCATCTGCATGAAATCCTCGTTGCAGAACTCTATACAAACGGGAATTGAAAGAGTTATCGGCACTGTCATCGGCGCTGTTTTGGGCATACTTGCGCTCCTTCTTATCGAGAATACAACATACCAGGTGGCCACCCTGCTGGCAATAACCGGTGTTGTGCTGATCATCTATCTGTGCAATATATTCAAGGTGCAGGCGAGCACTGTAATTGGGCTTGTTGTCTTTCTAATTATCTTAATTGGTGAAAAAGATCTGCCACCCATCACCTATGGTATAATGCGCCTTGTGGAAACATTTTTTGGGATCATAGCCGCTTATTTGATAAACCGTTTCTTTGACCTGAGACATATTCGGAAATTGATCAAAGAGAAAAAACCGGTCTCAACAAATATCAGGCTTGCAAAACCCGAGGATTTGTCTCAGATCATGGCAATTTGGCTTTCATCTAATATTATGTCGCATCCTTATATAGAGATTTTGTATTGGCATCAGATATATGACTCGGTACGTAATCGATACAAGGATTCAGAGAAGATTTTTGTTTATGAGTCAAAAGGGCGCGTCTCAGGGTTTATCAGTTTAGTTGACGACATGGATATCGACGGGCTTCACGCAGATATCAAAAGCAAAGGCGAAGGTGTTGAAGAAAAGCTCCTGCATTATTGCCAGCAATTGTTGCCATGTCTGACGGCAAAGATATTTACCAACAACACCAAAGGCGTTGAGATCCTGCTTAAGTCCGGTTTTTATGTTGTGAAGGAAGCATTCGACGCAACCGCGAATGCCGAGCAGTATGAAATGGCCTGGTCTGAAAAATCCGGCGATGCATAAAAACATCAGCGGTTCCCTTGGATTCGATGGCCTCGAATTGTTTGACGGTTCTAAATGACCTTTTTGCGACATGGCCACATAGTGATGATTTGTTTCTCAGACTTTCAAGGTCAAATTTCGCCCCGGACCCGGCTCCGGATTTGGCTTTCTATACTTGCAAGGGTGGGAGGAGTGTGCTAAAATAACAGCTGTTACAGAATCGGAGCGAAACCCGCCTGAATACATGCTGGGGATAACTCCGGTCTTAATTGCAAAACAATATGCTCCCGTAGCTCAGAGGATAGAGCGTCGGTTTCCTAAACCGTGCGTCGGAGGTTCGACTCCTCTCGGGAGTGCCAAACAAACCCTGCCATCTCAACGATTGCAGGGTTTGTTTATTTCCTTTCCTCTCTTTTCCTCTTAAAATAAATAGCGAATACAATGCCCGATATTAATATTATGGTTGCAATGATACTAATGCCATTAATAAAATGTAACGGTAGTTTCATTTGAGTGGGTAAATCAGAGAAGGTGATACCAAACCCTTCCGGCGGCATTAATGTCGTTTTGAATGCATAATGTGCAAATCTTAAAAGCAATAGAGACAGCGCAGCATATCCGGAAATGATATACCCAGCAAGATACCCTTTTTTCTTAATCAAATTTGATATAAAATGGATTGTGGATTTACTTTTATTATAAATGGGAATTTGCTCAAATCCATCGTTATCCTGACTATCGTCGAGTAGATAATCTGTCGTAACCCCAAAGATTTTACTGATTGCTAACAGTTTACTTGTATCCGGCAAAGACTCGTCTAACTCCCATTTCGAAACTGCCTGTCTTGATACCGACAATTGTGCCGCCAATTGCTCCTGGGACATACTTTTCGATTTTCTTAAGTGTTGTAGCTTTTCTCCAAATGTCATTTATAGTACCTCCTCGTTTGATGGCTAAAGCATAATACTTTATCCGGTTGCGTTCTACCAACCAGACCTTGAATTTCTGCAACCTCCAGTTGCAACCACCATTTTATCATATCAGACTCTACATTTCATTTCATCCACAGTAATCCCTGTGTCATCATTGTATCACTACGAAACTACTGAAAATATTTTGTGATTTCTATTGACATCTAACTGTATCATGGGCACAATACAGTCAAGGACCGTATTACTTGACCGATACAGTTGTTTGAGAAAAGGGTGTGGGTACGCCATGATTTCTTTTGAAGAATTCACCATGGAGGATGGTAGCCCGATCTATATGCAGATCCTTCGCTATATCAAACGTGGCGTTGCCGCAGGTAGCATCCGGGACGGCGATGAGCTTCCCTCCCGGCGTGTTCTTTCGGCACGGCTCGGGGTGAATCCCAATACGGTCCAGAAGGCTTATCGACTGCTTGAGGAAGAGGAGCTGCTCCGATCCCACTCCGGTGCTAAAAGTTATATGGTGCTGGACGGAAAAAAAACTGAGCGAATCCGCGACGAGCTACTTGAGAATGATGCCAGAAGCGTGGTCAACGCCATGCGGCAGATGGGAATTTCAAAGGATGAGGCGTTGCGAATGATCGACAAGTACTGGGAATGAGGATGGGAATATGAAAAAGCACTTATCTGTGTTGATGCTGATGTCACGCAGTACGATTTATAAGATCCTGGGCATACTCGTCATTATGACTGCCGTCGAAGGAACGCTGTTTTATTTGACTCTGCGTAATATGACTGCTGCGGAGGTTGTTGGATTGGAGCTGGTGTTCCAGCAAAGCAGAATTCTATGGGTTTGTGCTTTGGGATACCTTCTGGTTACCGCTCTGCTTTGCTTGACAGGCTGTGAATTTAGCGGCAAACAGGGTTATACGCTGCACCGGCTGTCCGTCTCTCAAAGAAGCGTATTCCTCTGGCAGGCTTTTTACAACATCTGCTGTTTCTTTCTCTTCTGGGCTGTGCAACTCTTTATCGTTCTTGCTTTATGCAGGCTATATATGGAAAAGATTGACCCTCCCGCCATCAGCAACCAGACGGTATTTCTCGCCTTTTACCGGAACGATTTCCTCCACAGTCTCCTGCCCCTGGCAGATATGAGCCGCTATGTGCGAAATATATTTCTTATTCTCGGTTTGGGCATCGCTTCTGCTTACTTTCCCATTCGGCAACGCCGGGGCGGAACAGGAATGGGAATCATTGTCCTTTCGGCTGTGACACTTCTTTTCTTCTCCCACAGCATGGGTTCTTTGGGGAACGACATACTGGTAATTGTCTTCTCTATTGTCACGGCTACCATGGCATTGTACGGAGCCTTAAAAGAGGAGGCTGCAAATGAAACTTGATTTGTCACATCATGCGCCACTGGGCATTAATCTGCAGAGGGAGCAGCGGTTTTTTACCACCGGCATAATATGTTCCATTTTCTACAGCCTGATTTTCCTCCCGCGATACCAGCAAGCCCGCTCCATGCTATATGATTGGAAAGGCGACAAACGTGTGTTGATACCCGGAGCCATAATAGAGGATTTCGGCGTACTTCTTGAAAACGCTCTGGTGGGCTTCTTGATCCTTGCCCTGTGCATGCTGGCGTTGATTATCTACCATTATGCATACCACTATCAGGGCAGCAAGAGTATTTACCTTATGAAGCGGTTACCAAATCGGTGGGAAATGCATCGGCGTTGCATAACCCTACCATTGCTGGCTGCCCTCATATGCCTGATAGCCGCCATTGCCTTCCTTCTCATTTATTTTGGAATTTACATGGTTTTCACACCAAAGGAGTGCCTGACACTAGGACAGTGGCAGAAGATATGGAGCGTGCTACTATGATTGAAATTAAGAACATCAACAAATCTTATACGGGGAAACGGGCATTGGAGGATGTGAGCCTTAGATTGCCTCAAGGCGAAATCATCGGTCTGTTCGGAGAAAACGGCGCGGGCAAGACCACCCTCATGAAGTGCATCCTGGGCTTTCTACCT
>JAKJCD010000146.1 GCA_022706625.1 Bacillota bacterium
CCCTGGCGCTCATTTTTTCACCATTGAGTTCATTCTTCCGGGAGATGGGCTTGAAATGCTCCATCATGATGCCGATAACATTGACGCTGTGATCCCTGCCATAGGCAAATGGCCGGCTGGCACCTCGTTTCCCCGGATGGTTTGCCGCACGCAGGTAAAAGTCCAGAGTGGACGCCGGTGTGCCCGCCAGTTTGCACCACGCTATAAATGCACCGAAGCGGGGATCATTTTTATAGTCATACGGACCGGTTTCCACCGCGGAGAATCCGCCCAGTGATTCCGAAACCGGCTTAGGGCGGTCGAGCGTGGTCCTGGACAGGTCAATCTTCCGGAATAATTTCTTCAGGTCTATTTTACTTTTATCGAAATCTTTGTCTGTCCATTCCCAATACTGGAATTCCCAGTCGTAGCATGCGGCGCGCAAAAGCGGTCTATCCTTATCCGTCCCGAAGAACATCAGCGCGCCGACTGGTTCAATCTGCAGCGTGTAAGGCCCCATGGGCTCACCGTTCAGCTGGTAATTAATCTCGGCCTGCGGGTCATATTTCAATCCGGGCGGTATACCTTCCGTACGGCGGGCGAGCTTACCTTCAATTTTGGGATAAACCGGCGCCATCTTGTTGATTTCAGGGGCTACCGGATCATTGCCGTTCTTATCACGGTCAAGTTTTGTTTTGGTCAGATCTATTTTAGTGTAGAGTCTGGCCAGGTTAATTTTACTGCGATCCATATTCCTGTTCAGCCACTCCCAACGCTGCAGTTTCCAGTCGTAGCAGCCTGCGCGGATGAGCGGTTTGTCCGGATCGGCAAAGAAAACATATGGTAAAGCCGCGTTTACCTGCAGTCGGTATGGCCCCATCATTGTCCCGTCTAACGAGGCATTGATTTCGGCACCAGAGTCATAAGGGAGGACAGGTGTTTCTGCGGCCACCAGCGCGATGGATACTATCATCATAAGAACAAAACCAGACTTAAGCCAAATCTTCATATGTACCTCAATAAATAATATGATTTATAATAAGCTCCACATCCCGACCAATCTGATTCTAAGGAATAGTAAAAAGTAACTCTCCGCTTAAACAGAATGGCATAGTACATCAATATCACTATCTGCGCTTTCTTCTCCACGCGCACAGCTCCCATATACATATGCCTGCTTAATATTTAAACCTGTATCATTTAATATATTTATATACTGTTTAACTACTGATTCAATTTCTGTTTTAACCATTCAATCTCCTCCTTAATTTTATTATAATACTGCGTTACTATTATCCGCCCGGGAGTATGCCCTGTATTATCAGGATATCTTCCGGATATCTGGTATTTCATAAGTATTGCGTAAAAAGAAATTTGCTCTTCAGCAAGTTCAATTTTGCACAACTCGCATAGATAAAGCAGGTTGTGTGTTTTAGGTGCAAAATCATTTTTTATTTTTACATATACCGCTTTAAGAATTTTCTCCATTGCAAGATGACAGAAAAAAAGGCCATGTAGAAACCGCTCTTTTTCAATAAGGATATGAGCGGTTGAAAGATCTTCACCGCAACCATCCAGCCAGTATTATATCTGAAGTTCTTTGTTCAAAGATTATCCGTTATTTATCATTAAAGAATACTACACTCTCATTTATTATTCCCGTCAAGCATCTTTATAACTATTGATTTATATAAGTTCATCATCAGGAGAAATTAGCAATGGGTTGCAACCCCTTGCTGCTGTCGATGGATATACAGGCGGTACACCCTCAGATGTTACACGGATGGATGCCCATCACATCGAATGGCTATCCCCAATCGAAGATGAAGCATGGAAAGATTTATAAAAGGCGATATAGTTGTTATTCCGTTCCCCTTTTCGGATTTAAGTAATGCTAAAAAAAACCTGCTCTTGTTATTGCTGAATCGTCTCTTGAAGATTTAATTCTATGTCAGATAACCAGCCAGGAATTTAAAGATTCATCCGCTGTTAATCTTTCACCGGAAGATTTCAGTTCAGGCAGTTTACCGAAAACAAGCAACATACGCCCCAATAAACTTTTTACAGCAGATTCAAAGATTATTCTCTATAAGGCCGGCACTCTGAAATACATTAAAACTAATGAAGTCATAGATAATATTATCACAATTTTAAAAAGCTGAAATGGAAATGCGAGGTTTTTCCGGGATTTTTCCCAGTGAAGTTATTTTTATATTCCTTTACTTTCTGCCCCAAGGGGTGAAACCGCTCAGCAGTCGATCACCTTTTTGATATCGCTTGAGCAGGGGGCTCTGATGCCGACGCGCCACAGGCTGCTCCCGGACCTCCATGTCCTTCGCGGCAGAAAGCCTTTGCAGCGCACATCCCCCTGAAGGGTTATTACCTAATTTAGTACCCAATTAAATGGGTACTACCATATTAAAAATTTTTATACCATTTCGCATCACGACCTTTGCCTTTGCAGACAATTTCCCCGGTCTTCTGCTTCTCTTTAAATATTTTCCGCACCATATCTATACTCACGCCCGGGCATTTATCTATTATTTCACTTATGAAAAATTCACCTGTTAACGACTTAATCGCATCATCAACCATTATACTTTTTGATCCTCGCGGAGAAGAGATGCCGGAAACTCTCGCTTCAAATTCATTACATGCTGTTTTAATTGTATAAAGTATGTAATTGATATATGGCCAGGGATCGTGTTTATCTTTATGCCAGCCGTCCGAACTGATTTCAAGAGTTTCATAATAACGATCTTTAGTCTCTTCTATTATCCTCTCAAGGCTTATATATCTTCCCACCTCGTATCCGAGATGATAGAGCTGGAGCAGAAGTAAAAGCCTTGATACACGGCCATTGCCATCGCGGAATGGATGAATACACAAAAAATCGAAATTCCATGCGGCAAGACGAATCAGGTCAGGGATGCGTTCCCGTGACCGTTCAATAGTGACTCCCTCAATACGATTTGAAGAGACAGCGCTTTCAATTAACGCATGTTCCTTTAATGCCTTGAGTTTTTGAGGCGATTGACGTGTATAAAGTTCCTGTCTTCCCCTTGCCTCACCAAGATCAGCAAGATATATTGCAGATACAGATGGTATCATGAAAGATGATGAAGAAAAAATTTTAAAAGTACCCATTATAACCTCAGAAAAATATTTAACTGTTCATGAGTTTAAACTCCTTTATTGTTATAGTCAAGTATCTTTATGGATTGCTGATAGATATACGTTTGCGGTTAAAAGGATTTTAAAATTTTTTTGCAGGAGGGAAATACGCGGCCTGAATTCAAAAAATTCTGGACGAAACCTCCCGCTTTAAAAATGCTGAATTAAGGAAATAGAAAATCCCACAGGGGGGAGGCTGAATCCGGCACACGCACGCGCGGCAGATCACAGTCATTTTATAACATTACCTGCGGCATTTTCTACCCGGATGAGCTGAAGGCTCTTCCGGAACAAAATAAAACTTTCTAAATAAAAAAAGAGAAGGCATATGAAAACTCAAATTAAGTTACCACACTGCAGCAGAAAATGGTTCATATGGAGCCGGGTTTTAAGTGTAATGCTGGTGATATGCATGACGACTGGTATTATTCCCGTTTCGGCGCAGAAAGCTACCAGACCAATCCTTTACAAAGTAGAAATAGCAACAGAGAACCATTTCGGTACTCCTTACTGTGCAACAATAAACGGCGATATAATCGGAGAAATGCCTAAATGGCAGGTTTACGAGGCAGTGGCAATTGAAGGGGACTGGGTAAAGGTAAAGTACAAAGGGGGCGAATACTACATCTGGAAAGGACGGTTAAAACAAGTGGATGCGCCGGATATGGTATGTTCCCCCTGGGCAAAAGACTGGTTGTCATATACCGGAGTATATATTGGCACTGCCGGTGAATGGAGCGGTGTGGCTGATGACTGGACAAAACCTATCACCCGCGCAGATATAGCCGATATACTTGTGGGAATAATGAGACGTATATATGGCGATTGGTCAGTCAGTAAAACATTGCCCGGTGTCACAAAATCGACGGGGAAATCTTTTTTTACCGACACCGATGATTTTGATGCGCGCCGGCTTGCCTACTGGGGGATAGTCCCGACAGGTAAGTTTAATCCCTCAGGCAGTGTAACCTACGATGAGTTTACAGCTCATCTTATCAAGCTCATGGCTTATGAAAAAAAATATATCCGCCAGGGCAGCGGACAAACCTTTACCAAAACACACATAACCGGATTTGCAATTG
>JAKJCD010000147.1 GCA_022706625.1 Bacillota bacterium
GATCCTTTCGTGATGATGCAAGACATATTCAGCTATCGGCGCAAATTCATCAACAGATCTAAGGATCTGGTAGCCGATATCCGGATGCCGCCTTATATCTGACCATTCTGAATCGCTAAGATTACCGTTTTTGTTGAACAGCTGCTTATCTATGCCTATCTTTCCGATATCGTGGAGCAACCCTGCTGTTTTCAGGTCTCTTATTTCGGTCTCACTCATATTAAGAGATCTGCCCATGGTTTCACACATTGAACTGACCCGTTCGCCATGGTATTGTTCCTGCCTGCTCTTTTCATACAGGGCCTTCGTGATTACTTTTATTGTTTCGTTCCTCATGCTGGTGCTTTCGGAAAATTTATATCTGTACATTTGATTCTCTGCCTGCATAAAAATACCATTAATATCTTGCGAAGAATCCTCTTTTGTTGCAAAGCCTAATGATACGGAACAATTGATATGGTTGATCTTTTCATGCGTCACATTAGAATGGATTCGTAAGACTATTTCTTTCGCTTCGCTGTTGGTTGTTTTGGGCAGCAGCAAAACAAATTCATCTCCGCCGATCCTTGCGGCTACATCATCAGGCCTGCACTGTGCCCTGATGATGTTTGCAACTCTTTTCAGAAGTTTATCGCCTTCGAGGTGGCCAAAAGCATCATTTATTAGTTTCAATCCGTTGACATCGGCCATAACAAAGGACAGGGGAAGATTATAGCTGTTGTCAAGCCTTTTGGCTTCCCTCTCATAATATCTTCTGTTGAACAAACCCGTCAGTTGATCATAATAACTTAGGTACAGGATTTCTATTTCTGCATTTTTACGCTCTGTAATATCTTCAATCATGCACAAATGACGGGGATCTGCAGCATCTTCGGTTTTAAAAGGAACGATGATCATATTTATCCAGACCACAGAACCGTCAGGGCGAATATAACGTTTGTTCAAGGAAAACTCAGATATTTTACCCGAAAGAAGAAGATCGAGACTTCGCATATTTTCTTCGATATCGTCAGGATGAGTGTATTGTCTCCAGTCTATGGACAGCAATTCATCTTCGGTTCTGCCCACTATTTCCGCAAATTTTTTATTTACCTGCTTGGCAATGCCGTTCTTTGAAGAGAAGACGCCTATGCCGAAAGGCGAACGTTCAAATATTGTACGGAAGCGCTCCTCACTTTCCGTCAGCGCTTTCTCAGCAAGCTTCTTTTCCGTAATATCGGTAACAAACCCTTCGGTGGCAATGAACTTCTGATCGGGCTTGCGCTTTTCCCGAAATTGCTCCCAGACCCATTTAATATCGCCCGATGCTGTAACTATAGGATATTCGTCACTGAAAGTATCGCTAGCATGTATGTCATTTCTCCACTTTGTTAATAGTTTTTCCCTGTAGTCGGGATGGATAAGATCATAATAAGAGG
Organism: Bacillota bacterium; assembly: GCA_022706625.1. Taxonomy (GTDB): domain Bacteria; phylum Bacillota; class Clostridia; order Peptostreptococcales; family Anaerovoracaceae; genus UBA1426. The sequence goes on from JAKJCD010000147.1 coordinate 1,419, forward strand.
GATTTAAGTTGAGCAGGTCTTCTGCACTGTATCCTGTCAGATCGTAACACCCTTCGGAAATAAATGTCATCGTAAAATCTTTATCATCCTTGGAACGATATGCAACTCCGGGGAAGTTTGACAAGAGTAGTTCATGGGTTATATCCATCGAATACCCTATCGTGCCCATAAGTTTGCCGGATTTGTCAGTGACAGGTATCTCATGGATCTCATAGATCCCTTGTTCCGTTTGCTCGCTTCTTACGGTTTCTTTGGAAAAACACATTTCAACGGGGAGGTCCGCCGAATTGAGGAAAGTATGTAAACTATCGATGCCCGGAGCATGGGGAATAGTATTATCACTATGCTCGAATAAGAATTTGTTAACAATCGAGTTATTGCCTGCCGCATCCTTAAACCATATATCGAAAGGGAAACAATCTATAATGGATTTAGAATAAGCGATATAAAGCAATAATTCCTCTTCTGCTTTTTTCATTAAAACACTCCCCCGTAGACTATTACCTAACCTAAAAAGTAAATAATAATAGCTACCCGGTATAAGTATTATCAAGATATTGCAAGCGTAAGTACATTTTACCTCAATATTCTAAATCCAACAACCACTTTTTAACTTTTAAATGACTTTATTCAAACCGCCTTATTATTTTTATCTAATTAGGTAATAATAAACAAAACATTGTTTTAGGAGTTGAAAATAAATGAATGAACATAAATATGCAAACCGCCTTTCTCAGGAAAGATCTCCCTACTTGCTCCAGCATGCGCACAACCCGGTGGATTGGTTTCCTTGGTCTGAAGAAGCCTTTACAAAAGCTAAGGCAGAAGATAAGCCTATCTTCCTTTCCATCGGCTACTCCGCATGCCATTGGTGTCATGTGATGGCAGAAGAATCTTTTGAAGACGAAGAAGTGGCAAGGATATTAAATAAAGATTTTGTGGCAGTAAAGGTCGACAAGGAGGAAAGGCCTGATTTAGACATGGTATATATGATGGCGTGCCAGTTGTTTGCCGGCCAGGGCGGGTGGCCGACAACACTTTTTCTCACTCCGGACAAGAGGCCTTTTTTCGCAGGCACCTATTTCCCGAAAGAATCCGTAAATGGCCGGGCAGGACTGATCGATATCCTCAACAGCATCAAAAAGTCCTGGTCGGAAAAACGTAAGGAAATTGAAGACAGCGGCAAAGACATGGTTGTCAGATTAAATGCCATAAACTGCGACGGTCAAAAGCTGTCTGGATCAGACCTGACTTCAGCGGAGGATTTGATTCATAAAGGAATAGAACAACTGCAGAATTCTTTCGATGAGATCAACGGCGGATTCGGGAAAAGCCCCAAGTTCCCGACACCGCAAAATCTTCTTTTTTTGCTGGCGTTCAACAAAGCATATAAAGATGGAGAATCTTTGAGAATGGCGGAAAAGACCCTCATTCAGATGTATCGGGGAGGTATTTACGACCATATCGGAGGCGGCTTCAGCCGCTATTCGACAGATTCTCGCTGGTTGGTACCGCACTTTGAAAAAATGCTTTACGACAATGCCATGCTGGCCTTTGTTTATACGAAAGCCTATAGATCAACGGAGGATCCTATATATAAAGAGGTGGCCGAATCTATCCTTGGTTATGTTTTGAGAGAAATGACAGCTCCTGAGGGCGGTTTTTACAGCGCTCAGGACGCAGACAGCCAGGGAGAAGAGGGGAAGTACTATGTGTTCAGCAGGGCTGAAATACTGGACAGGCTAGGGGAAAAGGAAGGATCAGCCTTTTGCGATGCCTACGACATCAGTCCCCGGGGCAATTTTGAAGGCTATAGCATTCCTAATCTTTTATATAACTTCTCTTTTGAGGATATGTCTGAAAGGTTTGAGTCGCAGCGGAAAACCTTACTGACTTACAGGGCTGAAAGGATGAGCCTCCATAAGGATGACAAGGTGCTCACAGCATGGAACGGAATGATGATCGCAGCCTTTGCTAATGCAGGGAGTGTGTTTGGCCAGAGAAGGTATCTGGATGCCGCCGTTAATGCAGAGAAGTTTATTACAGAAAAGCTTGTAAAGAGAGACGGAAGGCTGAAGGTCCGCTACCGGGAGCAGGAGGCGGCCGGGGACGGTTATTTAGATGATTATGCTTACTATGTATGGGGTTTACTGGAGCTCTATGAAACGACAAAGAAAGTGGGATACCTTCAGAAGGCCATTGATCTTAACACAGTAATACTCAATGATTTTTCCGATGAGGAAAGAGGAGGCTTCTATTTTACTTCCTTTAACAGTGAAAAACTGATCTGGCGGCCTAAGGAAAGCTACGATGGGGCTATACCTTCCGGCAACAGCATTGCAGCCTGGAATATGGTCAGGCTGGCGAATAAGATGGGCAGCTCGGATTTGACCGAAAAGGCGGAAGCTCAGCTTCGTTTTCTTGCAGTCGAAGCCGAAAGATATCCCATAGGCCACAGTTTATCACTGTACCTTTTAACGAAATATTTGAACAGAGATGTCAAGGGCGCTCGCCGATGAGGGATCCGGGATCGAGGTTGTTTTCCAGATATTCTCTTTTCAATAAGCTCATTATGTAGATATTCCTGTATTCCCCCTGGTAAAATACATCTTCCCTCAGCAAACCCTCGGTCACAAAACCGAATTTTTTGTTGAGATTGATCATTTTTTCATTCTCAGACCACACATAAGAATACACTTTGTTCATACCCAGCTCTTTAAAAGCATACTCTAAAAGC
>JAKJCD010000148.1 GCA_022706625.1 Bacillota bacterium
AGGCCCATTGCCTGTTTATATGCCCCGACAGCCATCATGTACGTATCTATTGTTGCCTGCGCGATGGCAAATGCTTTATATGCATTAAATGCCGCCTTACTCTGACTATTCGACAACGCATAAAATGACTGTGCCATGCCGGCCATAGCACCGAAGCTATTGCTTGTTATGGCGAGTCTTTGCTGGTTGTACATCTGCTCTTCGGCGAGTTTCATCTGATTATACGATTGTAATTGCGTAAACTCGTCGACATATCCCTGCTCACTCAACGCCTTTATGGCATTCCATTCATTGAGAGCTGCCTGATACCGTTGTGACGCCGGGTCGTTTCCCATTCCTATATCGGCTATCCCTTTGATTGACGATCCAAGCTTGCCGAGTCCCTGGCCTGCCTCGCCGCCAACCTGATTTGCCATATCCATCATCTGCGTCCATGTATCGTCGTAGCCTTTTTTCCGGTAGTCTGATTGTTTTTTAAGCAGATCGTTGAGTTCCTTTTGCTTTGCAATGTGTATATCAAATATTTCAAAGGCTAATGTTTCTTCCGTATTTAAAATTTGTCGCCCGGTAATCTCCTTTTCTTTCAGAAGTTCCAGCATCCTTTCAGTGGGATATAGTATGTCTTCAGCATAACCGATCTGTTCCAGTGCCAGGGTTGTCTCTGCCTGTTTATTCTGCAATGCCTTGATCTGTAGTTCATTCTTTTTGTGAGCGAGGGTTTCTTCATTTATCAGACCTGCTTTTGCGTTCCATTCCAGTACCTTTGTCTGGTGCGCGGCTTCCAGATCAAATAGTTTATTTTTTGTCTGTAAATTGAGAAGTACGATCTTATCGGCCAGTTTTTGTTCTTCCTCGTATGCCTTTTTTATCCGTTCCTGGGATTTATCATCATATTCATCCCAGTATTTTTTAAGCTGGGCAGTAGTCCATTGAGCTATTTTTGTTTTATCTGCCCCTTCTTTCGCAAATTCAGCCGCGCGGTGATGTATATGCTCAATTTCCGTCATGGTGAGCTTTGCGATCTCTTCCTGTATCTTCTTATTCAGATTCTCTATCTTTTTTGCTTTATCCTCACCCTGAGATGCACCAAATAAAGATTTGAGAATACCTGCAAATTTAGCACTTTCTGCGTTCTGATTTTTTAGCGACACTTCAATGCCCTTCTGATGGTTCAACGCCATCATGGTATATGGAGCTATCCCATTCTCATACATTTTTGATTGTTCTAAAACGGCATCACCAGCAGCAACAACGGCGTTTCTATATTGATCTGCAATACCGGTTAACGAATCCCCCCATCCGGGCTTTACAAAATCAGCCGCTTTGCCGAGCATATCAAAAAGAGATGCCAGAGGGGACAAAACTGTGTTTGCCAATGCAAATGCAACAGTTTTAATGCCCATAATCAACCAGCTTATAACGTCGCCGGCAGCCGCTAACGCCGTATTGATGGTTGTTAGCGCCGCCATAAAAACCCCGGACTCAAAAGTCCACTTGGATAAAAGAACAAGAAATGACCCGGCCTGCCGGACTATCTCCCAAAGCTGTGAAAGAATACTGCCAAAAACCGAGTATATATCTTTTATTTCTGCCTTATGCAGCCCGGCGTAGTTGTTTGCTTCTTTCAATTTTTCAATAAACCCGGATATTCCATTAAATAATACGCTGCCTATATCTGATGCGACAGATTTAACCCCGGAAAACAGGGTTTTTATGCCTGCACCTATATCAAATCGTTGCGTGTCGATAAGCAGCGCCAATATTTCTTTATACCCTGATTTCAGCTTTTCAAAGATGCCCCCTGTCATTTCCCCGCCGACAAAGGCAATCGCTTCTTTGATATTTGACAACAACCCTGACCATGTATTGGCAAGCTCCCCGCCTGCAAGCTTAAAAGGCTCAAGCCTTTTTGACAGCTCATCATACAACACGCCTTGTTCTTTCCATTTTTTGACCATTTCGCCCGTAATCCCGAGTGCTACGGCAAGTCTGTCCTGCGTGGGGATAATAGATCCATCCAAAAGACTTCGCCCTTCTGCCGAGAGCTGATTCATATGTATGCCCAGGGCACCCATAGCCTGAACCATCATCACTGTCATATCTTTTGTTTGCGACAGCGTAAACCCGGCAGAAGACGCAGGGCCTAAAAGCTGCTGGAACCCTACAACGAGCTGTTCGGTTGTTGCCGTAGTTTCGAGACCGGCGATCTGAAGTTCTTTCATGAGATCGCGTGCTATTTTCTGCGATTCGTTAAACTTTTCCATGCCGGCAAGCCTTTTGCCGTCTTCGTTAATCAAATCCTGTGTCGCCGTGATAATGCTCGCAATTCCGAGGCGAGCGGTTTCCATTTCCCTGCTGAACTCAAGTCCTTTCATCGGTACAGAAAATAATGCCTGCATCGCTTTGGAGATACCGTAAAGATAAGCAAAGTCAACAGCGAGGCTTTTTACCTTGCCCGCTACGCTTCCGGCCATTCTTTCCATAGAGTGCATGACGCCGTTTAACCCGTATTCAACTTCTTTCTGGCCGTTCAGCCCGATAGTTATTGATATAGTATTTGCATTTCCCATGTGTTATAATGTCCCCATGCTTGCATTGGTATTTATTATATGCTGCTTTTTTATCTTCGCTTCGGCATCAAAGAAACTGTGCCATGTTGGTACAAGGGAAAGATATGTTGATAAGGACATTCTTGTCGGCGGTATTTGGAGTATATTGAAATTCGCTATGTATATCATCGCGCCCCTATTACTTATCAATATATTTATTTAACGCTAAACCTTTCCATCCTTCCCATTTCATCTCTGAGTATGCCGATATCCATCCATTCCTCAACTGATAGTTCATTCGCCCCGAAGGGATATCCTGCCCGCTGCAACCTGTAGAGATACCAGATATGCGCAAACCATTCTGAGGGTTCATATGGTTCTCTCCCGTCGCATTCCGCACATTTTGCGGTAAGCAGCGCCCCGGACGTTGCAAGGCACATTTTTTTCTTTTCCGGAGTGCATCTGGCATTTAGCCTCCTCAGCTCGTCTGCAAAGGGAGGATGTCATCCCCCTCCATAACCGTTTCGACCTCTACATCCGTATCTGACGCCACACGAGCGCCCTCAAAAACAACAGTTGCAAAAGTGGATATAATATCTGATGCTGTTCTTGCAAGAAGACCCTTCCAATCTTCATAATAATTCGGGCTTTCAGGATCCGATGAGATAGGCTTTCCCTTGACACCAAAATCGCCTTCTCGAAATCCTGTTAATATGGCAAGCCCCAAATCAAGTTTAATCTTCGGATTCATAATCAACTTGTTGCTTTTTCTTTTATACAATTTAGTCTGATATTCCACTTCTTCCTGCGTTGTGGGATTTCTGTAATACAGCTCTATTTCTGTCCCCGATCTGGCATCGTTTATTACTATTTTGTTTACTGCCGATGCGTCTAAATCCCTCATAAAACCTCCTTTTTTTGGTTAAATGTAAAATGTTTAGCTATGTCTTATCTTTATCTCTCCGTTTCCGGCTGACAGTGTCGGGTGTGCCGTAAATGAAAGGGCATATGTTGCCATACCCTCCCTGCCGCCTAATTTTGGAGGAGCGATCACCGTGTTGCTTAATGTGATTACATACTGATTGCCGGCGGATGACCCGATGGTTGCTGTTATTGTCCCTGCATCTCCATCCTCCCAGAGGTCAAAGGGGTTGAAACTTGAAAGCGCAACAAGTTCAGGGTCTACGCTTCCCTCAACGTCACGCCCTACAATGCTATAGCGCAGTATGCCGTTGGTCGAGTTTGCAGATAATCTTTTTGCAATTTTATTTTTGATTGTTACCTCAAAATTGCTTATTATCCCTGCGTATGAATGCACCGTGAATGTCGCACTGTTGAATATCGGCGGTTTAACGCTTGTGGCCTCATATGTCGGGGATGGGAACGACACATCTGTTATGCTTGCCTTTCCTCCCCATAGTCCCAATAATGAAAATTCAAGGGTTGCAATTTCATTCGCTTTTGCGGATAGCTTGATGCTTTCCGCCATGCATCCGAGCACCTTCCAGAGTATGCCGTCCTGGTAGAAATATATTGTGCAGGATTCACCATCTGTTGAGCTGTTGGGGTCA
>JAKJCD010000149.1 GCA_022706625.1 Bacillota bacterium
ATGCAAATTCAAGGACCGGATCATAAGCCTTCCGGAACCTGAAGTATTCATAGATTCCATTATCTGAACAAAGCTTAAGATAACGCTCTGTCAACCGTATTGAATTTTCATAATCCTGTGTTACTATTGCCGCTCTTGCAAGTACTCCGTATGACAGCGTTGAATGAAGGAGAATACCTGAATTTTCTCCTGTTTCTATACACATTTTAGCACATTTTACTGCGTTCGGATAATCGGATATGGCGGAAAAGTAACCCATAAGTCTGGCAAGGACAAGATTTTCAAAAATTTCCCCAACAACATCTTCCTTCGGGCTATTCGTAAAAATTATGCTGTAGGTAAGCCGTTGCATTTTAACCCAGTGCAGCTGAAAATTGGTTTTACGGTAAAGAGGTGCATACTCATCCGCGAGGGTAAAATACTTTACGGCGGTTTCATAGGATATATCTTCACCGTTCATTTTGTCTATAAAGATATTCTGATAGTGAATTTCAGCTGCCAGCAGGTAGCCTGCCCACATTTCTTCATAGTTTCCGGTATTTCTGAGCCGCTTAAGTTCTTCAGTCAGTACTAGCAATGAACGGCTTCTTTGTCCCATCATCTGGTAGGCCTTGGCAACATATATGCCGGTGCTGTGCATGCCTAAATAGTTTAGTTCATCTTGGGGAATTTCAAGGGATTTTTCGTAATAATAAACCGATTCCTTCATATTGCCTGCAAAAAATTGGATTGTGCAAAGATACCTTTCAAACCAGCGCATAACCTTAATACTACCTGCATTGGCGCAGCTTTCTATCATATGACGCGCAAGACCATTAGCATTATCTATCTGTGAATTCCAACATAGGTTGTACAGCTTTTCGATGACTACGGAATAAGCCAGTTCCCCGGTTGGATCGTCAAGTATTCCTAAAAGCTCATCAAGGAGAGCGTTTGATTCCTCGAATGAAACGAAATTACGAAGAACCCTTGCCTTATGTATCATAGCCTCAAAATAAAGCTCTTTATCATCTGTATTTATTAAAGGTATGGCCGCATCTAAGCAGGCTTTGGCCTCTACAAAATTTCCCAAAACGGACAAAAAAGCACCCTTGGCAACAAGAATTCCCGGATTAAGTTCTATCTCTCCATTATCCAAGGCCCCGAACCATATGCGAAGCTCGTTATAATTGCCTGTTTTTATGTTATCTCTGTAACATGAGATTATTATATTTATAAGAAGCTCATTATCTTTCGTTTCAATAACGTGGCGGGCTGCCCTTGAAAACTGCTTATTTTCAAAATAGTAACGGGCGGCTTTATGCTTCAGTAAAAGCATCTGGTTAATATCTGCCGATTCCATAAGGCTGCTTCTGAAAAGCGCGTGGTAGCGATAAAACCCGTCCCCTGTTTTGATGGTGAAAATATTTCTGGATACAAGGCTTTCCAGCATGAGCCTTGTATTTTTTTTGTTTAGGACATTATCCAGCATCTTTGCGTCCAGCACATCAAAGCAGGCGGATTTTTTAAGAAAATCCACCATTTCGGAATTAAGGTTTTCGATGCATTCGCGGAATAAGTAGGCATACAAGGTTTCTTTACCGTAGGAAGTAATGTTGTCAATGGGTATACCGTTCTCCATCAATACCTTGAATGAATATATGGCTAAAGGCCACCCCTCTGTGGAAGCATAAATATCCGGGTCATTAAAACCCAAGATATCGACGATTTCTTCTCGTGTAAAAGCAAGGTCCTTTTGGGTCAGCTCAGTGATGCTGCCTTTTACCTTGAAGGACAAAAAATCCTGTGGAGGAGCTTCTCTGCTGCCGATACAAAGCCTTGCATTGTCAGGCAGATATTTTATGAGGCAGGCTATAAGCTTTTTAACCTCATTATTTTCTATGGTGTGCAGATCGTCCATGAATGCGATAAAATCACCGGAAATATTTTCAACGCTGCAAACAAGCGCACTCGCGAGCATGGAGATGAAATTGCTCTTTTCGAAAAAGGGCAGGTATTCCGAGACGGAGAAGTCAAATTCAGGGAATGTATGTTTTATAGCTTCGCAGAGGGTATTGATAAAGGTAAAAATATCGTTTTCACTGTCTAAAGACAGCCACACGGCGTTTTCTACGCTGCGTGCAACCTGAGACAGAAGGGTCGTCTTGCCGTGACCGGCACCGGCATGGATATATACAATCTTTGCATGACTGCGAAGAATGGCATCTATTAAATTTTTGCGTACGATTTCTCCTGCGGCGACTCTGGGAACCGTCAGCCTTGCGTTTGGTATATTAAACATGCTCATACACCTCGACTAATTTAATAAATACAGTTTAGCATAAAGTTAGGAAATTCGCAATTACTCCTAATAAAAATTGTCGAAAAATATAAAAAAATATAAAAAAATGCACTTATGTTCACTGTTTTGTTAATTACTTCTGTTTTATAATTATCAAAACATCAGTATGTACTTCTGCTGTTCGGATTGCCTCAAAAGAGATGTGTTTAACTTGAATACTTATATGATGAAAAATTCCATTATACGGGAGATAAAGAAGAGATTCTGATGTGGCAAACAAAGTTACGACAGAAGTACTGCATACAGATAAGTTCTTATATTTGTTAAAGAAGGAGGTCCAGTAGGATGAGAAAAGTATTATTTAGTATTATTTTAACAATAGGCCTAATGTTAAGTCTCATGCAGGGAGCAGCAATAAGGGCATACGCTGCTGAAGTGCACTTTCCGGCCGAAGACTTGGGCATGGCTCCTATAACGGGTACGAAAGATGCAGGTGTAAATGATTTTTATTCGGAGGAAGCAGAAAATGTAATCACGAACGATGATGCGGGGTTTCTCGTCAACGGTGACCCATACGATTCGTTTCAAAAAGCCTTGGATGCCTGCAACGATGGTGGCAACCAAATCATCAGCTTCGGGTCTGCCGACAATCCGCTGGAAATTTATGAGGTGTCATACTATACCGGAAATGCCCTGGTCAGCGCCGTTTATCAGGGAAGCCTTGTGATTAAAGAAGCAACGCCGGCGACGTCATACGGACTGACCATTCCTGACGGAGTTGATGTAAAATTTTCCGGCCTGACTATTAGTTCAGCCTCTGATATGGACAATTATGATTTTTACATGGTATATATCAATGGCGGCAGCCTGACTATTGAGGAGGAAACGGTGATAAATGCTGATTCGCCCTGGACCACGGCTGTATACATTAATTCGGGCGGGTTTACCATGAATGGAGGAGAGATCTGTGTGACAGACAGATGCGCTACATGTATAGCTAACTGGGGCAGCGGAGCGGTACTTATCCAAGGAGGGACAATTACCTCGGACAGTTCGCTATATAGCGTCGGAAACTACGGTTCAGGACCTCTGATAATAAGTGGAGGGAGCATTTCAAATTCAAATGTCGAAGCCATTTATAGCCAGGGCAGTGGAGAGATAAATATCAGCGGCGCGGCCAAGATATCTTCGGATAATTACTGCGGTATTAAAAATAGTGACAGCGCGGCAATTAATATCAGCGGCGGTGAAGTCATCGGTAAGAATTATGGTATATTCGACAGTTACGGGGCTATAGAAATATCAGGCGGGACTGTTAGTGCGATTGGGACAGACGGGACGGCAATTTATAGCTATGACAATATGGTGGATATCAGCGGCGGTACGGTTGAGGGAGCTATAGGTATTTGGTCATATGGGAGAATAATCGTCTCCGGAGATGCTTTGATTAAAGGAACAAATTCATGTGGGATCTTAAGCTTTAACAGCAGCCGGGATATCGATAGTCCAGCGGTGGAAATAAGCAACGGTACAGTGGAAGGGGCATACAATGCGATTGATAATGAATCCGACGGATTGGTCAGGATAACCGGTGGAAATATCACAGGAGGCGAAATGAGCGCCATTTTAAACTACTATGACGGTCTAATAGATATCAGCGGGGGAAAAATATCAGGCGGCGATGAGGCTGTAATTTATAATTTTTCCACCGGATATATCGAAATATCCGACATGGCGGAACTCCATTCTGATGGGGAAAATATGATCAAACTTATGAAAACGGATGACTGTG
>JAKJCD010000014.1 GCA_022706625.1 Bacillota bacterium
GTAGTTATTACTCATGAAATGAGCGTCATAGAAGAGATATGCCAAAGGATTGCTATTATAGATAACAACCGGATAGTTGAAATAGGAAATGTGATCGACATTTTTACAAATCCCCAATCACAGACAGCCAAAAGTTTTGCATATCCCGGCGGTAATAAACCGGGGATGTCCATCGGCAGCCGCCTTTGGCAGATCATTTTTGACGGCAACTCCTCTTACGAGCCCATTATTGCCAAAACAGTCTTAGAGTGCAAAGCGCCGGTGAACATAATGTTTGCCGATACAAAGAACATAGATGGGAAGGCTTTCGGCCAAATGATCATCCAGCTTCCCGAAGATGAGAACTTATCCAGCAGGGTCCTGGCTTATCTTAGAACTCAGGACATAATCGTAAAGGAGGTGGAAGCAAGTGTTCAGCAAAGAAGTGACTGAGATGATATCATTTGGTTTGCTTGAAACACTGTATATGACTCTGACCGCAACCGCCCTCGCTTATGTGATAGGCTTGCCGTTGGGTGTCGCCCTGGTGGTATCCGAAGGAAGTGACAGTTCCTTTGTTAAGGGGATCAATACCATATTAGGTATCCTTGTCAATTTGCTGAGATCTGTACCTTTTCTGATCCTGCTTGTTGCCCTTATCCCCTTTACCCGACTTGTAGTGGGCACTTCCATCGGCTCTACGGCCACCATCGTTCCCTTAGTTATCGCATCAGCTCCTTTTATAGCAAGACTTGTGGAGTCGTCCATCAAAGAAGTTGACCGGGGTGTGATAGAAGCGGCACAGTGTATGGGAGCCCCGATGAGCAAAATCATCTACAAGGTAATGCTGCCGGAAGCAAAACCATCGCTGATAGTAGGAGCTGCTATTGCGGTGACCACCATCCTGAGCTATTCGGCTCTGGCAGGCTTTGTAGGCGGAGGCGGTCTCGGCGACATCGCCATCCGATATGGCTATTATCGTTACCAAAAAGATATTATGCTTATAACCGTTGCATTGTTGGTAGTCATCGTTCAGATCCTTCAGGAGATCGGTATGAAGGTGGCAAGGATCGGTGACAGGAGAATAAATCAGTAATTAATATTGGAGGAAATAAATATGAAAAAGCTACTTTCTGTTTTACTTATTGCGTTGCTTGCCCTATCGCTTTTAACAGCATGCGGAGGTGCAGGAAACGGTGGTTCCGATGAGGATCAAGCGGCGGAACTTCAAAAAATCGTCGTAGGCGCGTCCCCTGCTCCTCATGCTGAGATCCTCGGCATTGTTAAGGAACTTTTGGCGGAGCAAGGTTATGATCTTGTGATACAGGAATTCGTCGATTATGTTCAGCCGAACCTGGCTTTAGACAGCGGAGATATCGATGCCAACTATTTCCAGCACCGGCTCTATCTTGATTCGTTTAACAAAGAAAACGGCACTGACCTTACAGCTTTAGTCGATGTCCACTACGAGCCATTCGGCATCTATGCCGGAAAAACTGCTTCTCTGGGCGAGCTGGCCGACGGCGGGATGATAGCAGTGCCCAATGACACTACAAACGAAGCCAGAGCATTGCTGCTGCTGGAGGCTCAGGGCCTTATCAAGCTCACAGAAAATATCGGCCTTGAAGCTACGATCAATAACATCGTAGCAAACCCGTTGAACTTAAAAATCAAAGAAATAGAGGCCGCCCAACTGGCCAGATCCCTTCCCGACGTAGACATGGCAGTTATCAACGGCAACTATGCCATAGAAGCCGGTCTCAATGTGGGAACCGATGCCTTAGCCATCGAGGACGCCACATCACCAACGATTAAAACTTATTACTCAAATGTTTTAGCTGTCAAAACCGGCAATGAGGACAGAGAAGACCTTAAAGCCCTGGCTGCCGCCCTTGTATCCCCCCAGGTCAGGGAATTTATCGAGAACACCTTTGAAGGTGCTGTTGTACCGATGTTCTAATCACAGGAACAATTATGATCTAAAACAGGAAAGCTTCTGATTGTAGTATAGTCAGAAGCTTTCTTCGTTCATCCCTGCTTATTTAATAAACCCGGCTTTTACCAGAATTTCTCTTGACTTGGCTTCATTGACCTCGTTCACCAGTACCACCGGTCCGGTGCAGCCCATCCCCGTTTCGGCATAGATTCCTTGCTTCCAAAGGCAGGCCGCCGCATCTTCGATATCCATGACCTCTATGCCGTGTATCTCCGACGTTACTATTTCCTTGCAAGGGACCTCCGGAGCTTCAGACGAGACCTCATCCCCGGGAAGTCCGGCATCGATGTCCTTGGTCCTGGTTTTGACGGATGCCAATATTTCTTTCAATCCCGCCTTGTAAGCCTTCTCAAACTCTTCTTTTGCTATGCGCTTCCAGTGGTTTTTGACAAGCTGATCCGCATATTCAACAGCTCCTGCTATCACAGAGGCTCCCGACGCTCTTGAAACAATAAGTACAAGCTTATCGTAACCTTCCCCGATGCCGGGACCGTAGCCATAGCCTGTCGATTCGTAACTGCCTCCTGTCGTATAGGCGGAAAAGAGTTTCATCATCAGATTCCCGGTCAGAGGATCCATCACCATGATGTCTGCGGAAGCCGTAAGCAGGTCATTTCCTCTCATTACGATCCCGCCGTCGGCTCTTTGCGACAATGCAAAATTGATATCGTAGCCTCCTTCTTTCAGAGCCAGCAAGGCTTTCTCTGTCTGCCTTGCTCCGTCTATGTTTGCGATCCCGACGGTTGGCTTGCTTACCCCGCTTGCCTTAGCGGCAATGATGCCATAAATAGCGTTTCTCACCATGCCTTCCACCCGGTTTGCCGAAGAAGCCCCGGTGGTTGTGGCCAGATAGAGTTCCTTCCCTCTTGCCGGAGTCATGACCCTTCCTACGGTGGATACTCCAATGGGGAAGGGATAGTGCATAGTGACCGCTGCCTGGATTTCTCCGCTGCCCAGCATACCCTCCATTTTTCTATGAGCATCCTCTCCCTCTATTACGATAGCTTTGAAGCCTTTTCTTTCCGCTAATGCTGCTCCTTCATAAGCCACCTCCCTGCCCAGTTCGCTTCCTTCTGCAGCGATGCCGATGACCGGGCGGACTGCCGGTTCTTTTAAATCGGCAACTGAAGCGCCGTCCCTCCGGCCGCTGTTTTTCTGCAGCACGACGGATACTCCGTCAAAGAGGTTGGTCATGCGTCCTAAGAACAAGCTGCCTTTTCCTATTATCATAGCCCTTTCTATCTTGCCGGAGATAATGTCCTCTGCGGCAAAACCCAGATATGGCACCCCTGAAGGTATATGTCCCTGTGTCGGCGCCCAGCCCGGCATACCGTGATCCCTCACGAAATCCCCTATGGCGCTGCGTTCAATGGCTCCCTGCTTTACACCGAGGGCGGCTATCATTTTATAGTTGGCTTCCGGCACATCTCCCGCACCGGCGGGCTTAGTCACATCGGGATTCTGCATCTCGGCGGCGTACTTACCGATATCGGTAATCTTAAGCCCCGCCTTTTCCAGCGGCTCAGTCACCAGTGAGGAGATGACGGCCTGGGGAGAGGATCCGGTGCCGACCTTATGCCTCCCTGCTATATCGGTATTTACTTCCGGACTTACTCCGTCGTTCTCACCGATAAGGGCTCCGAATCCGCCTATGACATCTTCTAAAATCGGAAGTCCTTTTTTAACATGATCCTTGCCGTTCATGCCAAGTTTTGCCGTAGTCCCCCCGGCAAATACCACGACATTTTTGTAGGTGCCGGATTTGACTAAGGCGGCTGCCTGTATAAGTGCATGGGCCGGTGCTGCACAGAACCCCCTGGTATCGGAGCCGGTGGCATTTACTAACCCGGCTATCTCAGCTTCTGCTTTTGCAAAGTTGCCTCCTCCTCTCTGGTTCATATCTCCGCAGGCTTCCTCGCTGCAATCGATTACATAATCGATATCTTCTTTCGCTGAACCGCTGCTCTTAATAAGATGCAGCAGGGCCAATACCCCGGAGGCTTTGTATACCAAATTTTCAAGCAGGACATGGGCCGACAGGGACGCATCTATATCATGGGCCTGCTTGACGTATCCCACCAGCTGCCCCTGATTATACAGGGGCTCGGCATGCTTTTCTTCCACATAGCTCTTTATATCTTCATAGCTTACGCCATCCTTCAAACGCGACAGGATGCTGTCGTCCAAAAGCGGATGAGCTGAAAGCTTCTCTTTTACGCCGGCAGTGAAGTCCTTTTCTAAAAACACCAGGTCGAATACATCACATGCCTGCACCAAGCCCAGAAATTCATCTTGAGGCATGATCTCGCCGAATCTCCCGTATCTCTCCGCTCCTGGCACCTCTTTGTCATACCATGGGAACTCGTAAGCCGCAAGGTCTTCCGGTATGAGGTTTCCGATATATACCTGATTTGGCGGGTAATTAACTGCCTTATCATAGCTGCGGAGATGCCCGGGAAGAGCAGTCAGATATTCGGAAGAGGGATTGACGACCCGTTCCGTGGTCTGGGTCGTTCCGTTGTGGATCACAAAATCCGGCCCATGAACAAGCACATAGCCTGTTCCCTTTATCACTGCATTTCTGTTCATTCTATCTCCTTTTCCATGCCATATTTATGTCAACTGTCGTTTAAGCTCATTCTGCTAATAGGAAAAGGTGACCGAGATCACCTTTTCCTGATACGCTTCAGTATTTGGTATACTGCTCCCGGATCGCCGACATCTCTTTTATTATGTCCTCGACGTCAAGCACCATCTCCATCATGCTGACTTGTTCCTCGTAGACGGCTTCATCGATCTCCGCCTTTATTTCCGGCTCGCAAATGTGATATACCTTGAGTCCCAACGAGACTCCGGCCAATGGACCTGCATAAGTGGGGTCACCGGCTGTTACGGTCTCTGCCGCTAAGCCTGCCGCTTCACCTTCCGAGGCTCCCAAAAGAACCACCAGGTTTTCGGAACCGTATTGCTCGGCATACTCTTTGACCCTTTTCTGATTTTCAAGATCCATTGCCCCTGCGGCCGTTCAGACAAAGCATTCCGTTGAGGAGAACACTACTTCTCCCCCTGCTGTGACTGCGCAATCTGCGATAGCCGGCCCCGGGATACCGTCTCGATCCCCGATAATGACAACCTTCTTATCCTTCAGAATTGCCATATTCCTCCTCCTTCCTTAAATATATTTTTTGATCATGGACTCGATATTTGCTGCTGTGGCATCCTCCTTCACAAGCTCTTCCACTTTTACGCCGTCCTTATAGATGGCGATCACGGGAAGCCCCAGTATTTTCTGACCGATAGCCAACCGCCTTGCCTGGGTAGTGTTTAGTTTTGTAAATTTGATTTTATCCCCGTACTTTTCACTTAGAGCTTCCACTGCCGGCATCAATGACGCGCAAGGCGCGCATCCGTCACCGAAAAAATCTACCAGTACATAGTCCCCGGCCTGTAAAACTTCTGCCTCAAAGGTTTCTTTATCTACTGTCAACATCTCATTCTCTCCTTTTGTATCATTCGAAACGATCATTCCGCCAAATACTTCTCGGCCTGCGTAGCTGCTATGGCTCCGTCCGCTGTTGCCGTCACCACTTGGCGCAGAGATTTGGCCCTTATATCTCCGGCTGCAAAAACCCCCGGTATACCAGTGCGCATATTATCATCTGTAAGAATGTAGTGGTTTTCCATTTCAAGCTTACCTTCATAAAGCTGCGTCTGAGGTTTAAAACCGATGAACACGAACACTCCGAACATCCCATCCCCGGCATCAGCTTTAACTTCCCTGCGCTCTCCGGTTTTTACATTTTCAACAATCATTGTATCCAGAAGCTCTTCACCCGAAAGCTCCTTTACCACGCTGTCCCACATGAATTCGATCTTCGGGTTTTCCATGGCTTTTTCCTGGATGGACTTACTGGCCCGAAGCTCGTTCCTTCTGTGTATTATGGTAACCTTTCTTGCATATCTGGTAAGAAATATGGCTTCTTCAACGGCAGCATCCCCGCCGCCCACCACATAGACTTCCAGATCCTCAAAAAATGCACCGTCGCAGGTAGCGCAATAAGAAACTCCTCTGCCGGTAAACTCTTTTTCTCCCGGGCATCCGATCAATGCCGGCTGAGCTCCGTTGGCTAATATCAAAGTCTTTGCCTGATAGGTATCTGCCAGACCTTTAATCGTTTTTATCTCCCCGGAAAGCTCTGCATCTATGATGGTGTCATAGACGGTTTCCGCTCCGAACTGCTTAGCCTGATTTTTCATACGTTCGATGAGGCTGGCGCCGGATTCGCCCTCCACTGAGCCCGGATAGTTGGCTATATCTGCGGTGTTTACTATCTGACCGCCTTCCCTGGCTTTTTCGATGATAAGGGTATTTAGCCGGGCTCGCCCTGCATAAAGCCCTGCCGATAAACCTGCCGGGCCGGCTCCGATGATTATTACGTCATAAAGCTTGCTCATTTCCAACTCCTCTTTTCTTATTCAAACACCGTTTGCTCGCTGACTTCCGTCGACAAGGCATTTAAAGCCTTGTTCAGGAGCTTTCTTCTTATATCCTTTTCTTCCTCCTTTGTCAGAGCCGGGTTCCCGAGAGGATGGGGGATAGCCACAGTAGGAACTATCCGGTTTGCCCCCACGGTCAGAGAGATGGGCACCACGGTACACATATGGACCACCGGAATGCCTGCTCTTTCGATTTCTTTCACCATCGTTGCACCGCAACGCGTACAAGTCCCTCAGGTCGAAGTCAGGATAACCGCATCCACACCGTCTGCGGCCAGCTCCTTTCCAATTTTCTCGGCGAAGGCTTTTGCACTGGCTACGGCGGTACCGTTGCCTGTGGTAGTGTAATAATACCTATGCAGCTTTCCTATCTTTCCTTCTTTTTCAAACTCCCTCAGAATATCCACAGGCAGTACCCTGTCAGCATCCTGATTGGCATAGACCGGATCATAGCCGCCGTGAGCAGTCTCATAAGTGGCATCTGTCAGATCAAATATACCGTCTATATCATATTTACCGTATTTTGATGCGCTTGAGGATTCGATATGATCCGGATTCCCTTTTGGAACTATCCCTCCCGATGTCACCAGTGCAATGGTTGCTTTAGAAACGTCTTTTACTGCAGGATTCGGTTCTACCCTGTCAAAATCGGGCATGGGAAATTCCGTGGTAAAAGGTTTCCCTGAAAGTTTCGCCAGCAGCATTTCCACCGCCCTCTCGGAGCCTCTTTTTTTCTCGAAGAAATTAACTCTTATCCCGTTAGGGATATAGCCCTCTTCCGCCGATGCTCCGATCTTTTCTCCGGCCGCCAGCTTCAGTGCGAAAGGAACCATTGCTTTAACTGCATCTCTCATGCCTGCTGCCGAGTTTTTTGTTTCGATGATATAGACTTCTTTCTTGAAGCTGTCTGCACCGGGATTTTCGATATACATGCCGGTTATAGCCGGAATGCCGAGTTCTTTCTTTACCGCTGAAGCCACCGTGCCACAGGCCATGCCGTACCTTCCGGCATTAAACGCAGGACCGGCAATGACCAAGTCAGGCTTGAAGCTTTTTATCATAGCAAGCACTTCTTTTGTCGCCATTTCAAGGTTCTCGTTGAAATATGAATCCCCGCAGATGACTGTTCCTACGATTTCCGCTTTGCCGGAAAACTCGGCGTTAAATGCCATACCGGGGCCGACGAAGCCCTCTCTTGCTTCCGGCTTATGATCTGCTTTTTCCTCGCCTCCGATTTGAGCAAAGAACTGGTTGATATAATGGACTGCTCTTAATTTCTCCATTTCCCTACCTCCTATCTGGCAGAAAGCCTGTTGAATCCAAGCTCATTAGTTGCCCCTGTAATCACCTGAAGTTCGACCTCGATGGATCCGTCGGACTTCAGGCTTCCGTCAAAACCTCCCGCGATCACATCCGCCGCCTCGATATGGCCTATGACCTTTTCCATCGGCGGCAGTTTGATGAGCATGTTGGCATTGCCTCCGGTCACCACTGCATCAGCGCTGGCATCGGCATCGGCCAGAGATTGGGAAGCCCCGTCCCTGCCTGCATATTCATCTGTTATGATAACGGTCTTTATCCCTTTGGCTTCTATTTTCTTACAATTCATGATCAAGTCGGTATCGGGGTTTCCGAATCCTTCCTGTGAGATTATCACACCATCAACTCCGAGAAGCTCCGCCAGTTTAGCCGACCAGTCGGAAGATCTTTCTTTATCGGCCAGGTAAACGTTTTCATTGGTTATTATGACACCCGTGAAGTTGAGCTCTTTACCGTGTTTTGCGTAAAGATCGCGCACTACGGGGTTGTTCAAATGGTGATAGGTCGTATTCTTGTCGCAGGCGGAAACGCAGTTGCCGCTGACGACGGCTCCGTCCATCAATTCTGTTGGATAGAGTATAGTGGTAAGAGACTGCTTCATGTCAACACCGTATACATAGGTATCGTGAAGCAGCCCTTGTGTCTGAAGCATCTGCACATAGGCTACCCTCGGCAGTTCAGGATATTTCAGGATGCCTTCCTTCAAAGAAGGAGTTTCAAAGATCTCTACTTCATCCGCATCAATGTCTTTGCCTAAATTTCCAAGATATGCCGCAGCTTTCAGCCCTGCAAGCCGCACTGCCTTTTCGTGTGCATGCTGAGCAAGCCCCGGAACAGGTTCACATATCACCACCAGATTATTCAGTTTTGAAAAAGGCGTATATTCGGCGCCGGGTCCCGACATATCGATAATACCCTCCTGAAACCCCACGATTTTACCGGCGGTTACTACGGCAGCTCCTTTTAAAACATTTGTTCTGCCGGTTCCCACCGTATCCACCTTTGCCATCATCCCCGGGAAAATACCCCCTCTTCCGCTGACTTTGATCCTGGGCTCGATCACATCCTTTACCGGGAGTATTCGGATCCTTTCACCGGGCCTTGCAATTTCAAAGGAAACGGACTTGATGTTCTCATCTTCTGATAAAAGAGCACCGAGTTCATCCTTGTTGATATAAATGATTCCTTTTTCAACTTTGGAAACGTTACCGAATTGAATATCGTGAATAATGATATTCCCCAGCTCTAATTTCATTTTCTTCCCCTCCTATCTGCATGACGCGCTGTCTAATGCAGCTTTTATTAACCTATAGTCTATCTCACTGAAATCTGCCAATAAAGATTCCTGATTATTGTATCCATATTTCATCGAGTTTTGCATGAATTTATCGTAAGCCGCTATGCTGTCTTCAATTATTTTAAGAGAATCCAAATCCATACCTGCACTGTTCCTGCTGATAATTACGGATTTATACGGTGTTTCGTTAGGCTTTACGCTACCGGACAAGGGATGGCTCAGCAGCCTGTGTCCTTTATGGATCTTATCCCGCACAGCAATGAGCACGTCCCGGTAAGAACCTTCCACAAATTCCTTGTCACAGAAGATCTTTTCGCCCATTTGTACTTTTGGATTATTTGTCAGAAGAATCAATTACTCCTCCTTTCCTTGCATAGAATGATCGGGTATAAAAAAACAGAGCAAAAAAGCATATGCCTCTTGCTCTGTTCATAACCTGAGAGTTTCTTCACGCAAATCGAATTGCCCCTTCGGTGCATCATCCATGCTTTCCAGAGTTCTGTCAGAATACGGTCCTTGGGCCTGAGATCATCGTGCAGAGAACGGCTTTCTCTGCATTTACACCTTCGGCGATGTTTAATACATGCTCTCCCGTATCCGTCGACCAGATTTTTCTATTTTTATGACTAAATCATATCATAGCAACAGCTTTTTGCAAGCTATTTTTTGTGATTTCCTATATCCTAGTAAGCAATGCGGTAAGCCATTTGCCGGTTCATTGAGGTGATGACCTTTACATAGCCGGACATCTGTTCATTCACTGCGGTATCGCCGGTATCAACAAGCAGTGGTTTCCCGCCAAGAGCAATCATCTTGCTCTCTGTGGCTGCTATGATTATATTTTCTTTGCCCACTCTACGAAGTACTCTGTGACTCAGCTGCTGGTTACCTCTCCCGAAAACGTAGCCCTGACCGCCTATGACTGTTACGATGACTTTTGTCCTGACATTTCTGTTATCCATTTCATCTAAAAGGTCAATGAGTCCGGATTCGTTAAGGTCTGAGCCGATGAGCTCCTGATTCAGCACGGCATCCACACCCAAAAGGGTATTTTTAAGGCCAAGGATATCCATAACAGCCCTTATGGTAGTCCCCGGTCCGATAAGGTAGCACACGTCCCGTTCCATCTGGGTAACAATATGGGATGCTATCGACATCATCGTATCTTTCTCTGAGCTGATGCTGCCTGCTTTCGCACTTTGCATAAGGTTTCTCACATATGGGACGGTCATGTAACCGTAGAGCCTGGCGGATACCCTGTCATTGCGGAAAGCCTCTTCGTCAATGTCCATGACCTCAGCCTCCTTAAGCTGTATCCGTCCGCTCCCGGCAAGATACAATACAGCGGCATCTCCCGCATGAGCAGGTGTATCTGCGTAAACAGCGGAATGGATCTTCACCCCCGCCGGTATTCCCAGGACAGGCAGGCTGTTTCCTATGGCATTATAAACATTACGTGCAGTGCCGTCGCCTCCTGCGAAGAGGATCAGTTCC
Source organism: Bacillota bacterium (assembly GCA_022706625.1). Taxonomy (GTDB): domain Bacteria; phylum Bacillota; class Clostridia; order Peptostreptococcales; family Anaerovoracaceae; genus UBA1426. Next base: position 10,584 of record JAKJCD010000014.1, read on the forward strand.
GCCCCCGCATTTCTCATGTCGGCCGCCGCTTTTTCTGTGTCCTCGGGAGTTGTAGCATCGCCTTTCAGACAGCCAAGGACAACAGGCTCGTATCCTAATTCCCGGGCTGTTTTTTCTCCCATGAGGCCCGGATAGGTCAAAAGCTGAAACTGTTCTTTTTTGCTTACAAGACGTTCCAGAGCTTTAGCTGCCTTCATTGGTGCTTCCGCTACCGCTCCCATAGCAAAGGCTTTTTCAACGATATCCCTTCCGTCGCTGCCTTTCAGTCCGACCCTTCCGCCTATCCCGGCCAGCGGGTTGACAATGAGCCCAATTTTTTTTGCTCCTTTTGTTTCCGGCATTTTTCTTCCTGCTTATTTACTCTTCTTTTTATATGCTCTGTAAGTGCAGGCCCACCTGTCGGGATCTTCTGCCAGAGAATCGTCCAGTATCTTGGTGTTCCCCATTGCGTGAGGTGCATTCATCACAAATTCCGGGTCCTCGTAAGCTTCTTTTACGCATTGTTCCAAAGCAGCAGCCCAATAATCCAAATCCTCCCTTGAGTAGGTCTCGCAGGGTTCCGGCGTAAAGGGCTCCGGCACTATCCATGGGTGATGGCTCATCCAGTAGCCCTGGATTCCGAAGTCGCTGAAGCGGTTTCTTATCTCTGCAGTGCCTACTCCGGTGGCTTCCTTGACGTCTCCAAGGCTATATCTTGCCTGCTCCAGCCTTCTTTTGCCTTCAGCATAAGGTCTTGTGACACCCTTTATGTTCAGCAGCAGCTTATCCAAATAGTTATTATTAAGCACTGAGATCTGGGCAGCGGTTTTTATACCTTCCGCTCCCATGCTGCGTATCCATGCATATGCTTTGATCACACATTCCAGATTGCCTAGGAAGCTTCTTACCTTGCCTATGCTTTCCGGCCTGTCGTAATCCAGATAATACCTGGTACCGTCAAACTCAACCGTCGGCGCCGGCAGGTATTTGCCAAGCTCCTCCCTCACTCCGTAGGCGCCCGCTGCAGGACCTTCACAGCCGTGTGGAGATGAGAACGTCTTATGCAGGTTGAAATGGCAGGCATCAAAGCCCGCATCAAAGGCTCTTGCCATACCCATTATGCCGTTGGCGTTAGCCTGATCATAGAAGCACAATCCTCCTGCATCGTGGACGACTTTTACATACTCGGCTACTTTCGGGTTAAATATTCCCGTATCTTCCGGATTTGTAAACATGATCCCTGCGGTCCTCTCGGAAACGATAGCTTTTAAAGCTTCCAGATCAGGATAACCGTTTTCATCGGGCATCAGGGTGATTACCTTGAATCCCGCAGTGGCCGGTGTGGCTCCGTCACAGGGGTGAGAGAAAATCGTGGTTATGACTTCATCCCTCGTGGCCAATTCTCCTCTGGCTTCATGGTATTTACGGATCAGGCAGGCATTGGTATATGTCGCATGGGAACCACCTCCGGGCTGAAAGGTGAATTTTGACATTCCGGAAATCTGTTTAAGATATTGTTCAAGGCCATATACGATCTCTAAAATCCCCTGAAGCGTCTCCGCCGGCTGTTTCGGATGCAGATCAGCAAATTTGCTAGAATTGACAACTTGCTCGTGCATTTTAGGGCTGTATTTCATTGTGCAGGTGCCCTCTCCTATATCTGAGCCGAGATCCATTCCCAGCGTCATTTGCGACAGCCTCAGATAGTGCTGAAGCACGTGGTACTGGGAAATCTCAGGAAGATTCATGCTCTTTTCTCTTCTCATTCCTGCCGGCAGCAGATCCAAAGCATCACCTAATTTTTCAGCCACTTCTTTAGCTGCCTTCGGGGGGATTATGCCTCTCTCGCCTTTTGTTCCCATTTCCATTACGAGAGGCTCGTCCCAGGCTGCGGAATGATATTTCCTTAATCTTACATCTTTCATTATTTCAGCACCTCCTTCAAGGCAGCGGCCAATTTGTCGATATCCTGCTTTGTATGGATCTCAGTTACACAGAAAAGAGCGCTGTTGCCCAGAGAGGGGAAATCTGCGGACAGATCGAGGCCTCCGAATATTTTCTTCCCCTCCAAGGCTTTGTTTATTTCAGCCACGGTTTTTCCGGTATCGTCAAAATTGGCAACGAATTCTTTGAAGCTTGTATCGAAAAGGACCTTTACCCCTTTGATTTCGCCTATAAGCTGCTTTGCGTAGTTGGAATTATAAAGGATGGTTTCTCCTATTTCACGCATGCCTTGAGGCCCCATGAGAGCCATATAGACGGCTGCGCCGATAGTCCATAATCCCGAGGCAGTCCCCACCCAATCCTTTGCCTTGTCTCTGGCTTCATAGGATGTCCTTTCCGGCAGGACCTCCGCATAGGCATACTGGCCCGGGACCGCAGTCTCAGCTATCGTATAGATAGCTAATGGGCATTCCGCAAGATATGGCGCTTCATCCCTGAAGGCTATGAAACCCGACTGGCCGCCGCCGCAAAGCATGTGCATGCCTATTGACTGCAAGTCACCGCAAATAATGTCGGCACCGTAAGAGGCAGGAGGTGCGATCACTCCGAGGGAAACCGGATCGACCCCAACAACGCTCTGTGCGCCGACGGATTTTGCCAGCAAGGAAATCTCCCGGGCATTTTTTTCAACATTACCGAAAAAGCCGGGGACCTCGAAATAGACAGCTGCCACATTTTCGGAAAGCTTATTCTTAAGTTTTTCAATATCCACGCCGCCTGTAGCCTTATCAATGCCTGCCAAGGTGATCTTGATGCTGTTCGGCATGATCTCCGGCTGACAGAGGGTTCTGATCTGTGCCATCCTCTCCGGGCTCACATTTTCCGGAATCAAGACTTCGTTTCTTCCTGTCAGCCTTGACGCCATGCGGATCGACATGCCCGCAGCCGCTCCCCAATCATAAATGGGTTCGCTGACTGCATCCACATCCAGCATTTCCGCCAGCATGCTGTAAAACTCAAAACGCGCCTGGAACTTGCCGAGGTCCGCATAGGTCCCTCCGCAATAGGCCGTCACGAATTCTGCCCGGTTCACTATTTCGTCCACAACGGCGGGCACATAGTGCTGCCAGCAGCCGCCTCCCAAAAAGCTGAGATGATCCTTGCATGTGACGTTCTTTGCCAGGGTCTCTTCTAAGTGTCGGCGTAGTTCGTACTCTGCCATCATAGGTTCCGGCAGATCAAGCTCTCCTTGAAAACGAAGATGTTCGGGGATCTCGCTGTAAAGATCTTCAAGATCGGATATCCCTACAGCTTCCATCATCGCCGCCTTGACTTCGGGGGCGGAGTTTGGAATATAGGGATGGACAAAAGTTTTTTTATTCATATTGCTTTTTCCTCCTTGATATCATTTAATAATACAGTTCGCTGGGTCCTTTATATTCCTGAATGATATTGCCTCCGTCTATTACGATGACTTGTCCTGTAATATAGCTTGAGTCATCTGTTGCCAGGAATCTTATCAGGCGGGCCACTTCATCCGGAGTCCCGGGTCTGCCCATACCTGTATTAAGTCCGCCGGCCAGCTCACTTTCCGTGCTTGCTCCGGTTTTTATCCAGCCCGGCGCCACAGCATTGACAGTGATATTCCGTTTCCCTACCTCCAGCGCCAGGGCCCTTGTAAGCCCTACGATAGCTGCCTTGGCCGCACAGTAGGGGGATTCCCCGGGATTTGCCACCAGAGGTCCGGTGACTGAAGACACATTGACGATCTTACCGTAATTTCTCTTGATCATCCCCGGCAAAAAGGCCTGTGTGGTATTGAAAGTGGATTTCAGGTTTATGCCTATGCTGAAGTCCCACTCTTCTTCACTCAATTCTGCTACATTTTTAAAGATCTCTTCCGTTCCGAAATAAGCCATCCCGGCTACATTAGCCAGAATGTCCACTTTACCGTAAGCAGCAGCCATGTCTTCCGCAGCTTCCCTGATCCCCGCCCGATCCTGCAGGTTGATTTTGTAGGCTCTGACAGCGATCCCCATATCTTTAAGATCCTTCTCCCGCTCAAATACCCTGTCGGAGATATCTAGTATACCCAAAGACGCTCCCCATTCGGCCAAAGCCTTTGCAGTAGCGAAGCCCATTCCGTTTGTGCTGGCCACGCCTGTGATAAAAGCTGTTTTGCCTTCTAAAATAGTTGTTTTCATAACACTCCCTCCGATCATTTCACCGTACACTCGTTTCCCCGTAACCGGTCTGATACGATATGCAGAATAATACTAATAACCATAAGCAAGAATAATGCCATGTCGGCTGTCACGGCTTTCAAATACACCGTTACAAGTATCATAACACAGGCGGCGCCTTTGTTTCCATTATTGAAAATTCTGCTATGGTTATTATGAGAGTGAGGATTTTGAGCGGCGGATAAAAAACCTTTGTCATAATTGACAAATCTGTTATGATAAATATTGATAATAATAAAACCGGGGTGATCATTAATGGGATTATCGGTAATAAAAGACACGGTAATGCATGTGGCGCAGGCCATCACTGCCGCCCTCGAAATCGAAACGGAAATCGTTGATGACGGATTGGAAATTATTGCGGGCACAGGACGTTATATCAAAAAAATAGGACATTTTGAAGAAAACGGTGACCTGGACAGCGGGGCCATCTATGGGAGTATACTCAAATCCAGCCAGGGCTACCTGTGCACAGACTGCGCAAACGATCCAACTTACGGTGCGCAAGAGGGTGAGCTGGCTGAGATATCCTGCCCAATATTGCTGGAAGGCAAAGCCATTGGAATAATCGGACTGGTAGCATTTACAGAGGAGCAGCGTGATAAAATCGTTCAAAAGCATAAAACATTAAGCATTTTCATGAGCAGGATGGCAGATTTGATCGCCAGTAAATATTCCGAAGCAGAAAAAAGAAACCAGCTCAATGCGATCCTGGAATCCATGCATGAAGGCCTTATAGCCTTGAATAAAAACGGATTCATCGTATCATGCAACTCCAAAGCGGAGAAGCTTCTGCACCTTTCGAAAGAATATATGGAAGGCAGGCTTCTTTCCGATGTATGGAATGTCCCGGAAGCTAAAAAAGTCATGGAAAGCTGTACTCCTATCAAAGATAAAGAAATCCTATATCTAAAAGGAAAAAATATCAGCAAAAGATTTCTTTGCACAATTATCCCACTTCATGCAGAGGAAGGAGATGGCTCAGATATTGCCGCAAACCTTGGCGCCATACTCCTGTTTCAGGATATATCCACGGCGCGGGAGAGATTGTACAAGATGACCGCAGACGAAAGGCAAACCACATTTGATGACGTAATTGAAATCAGCGAGTCCATGCGACTTATCAAGCAGCGCGCCTTCCAAGTCGCTGCAAATGATTCAACGATCCTGATCACCGGTGAAAGCGGGACAGGAAAAGGCCTCATAGCCAGGGCTATCCATTATACCGGTGCAAGGCGGAATGGTCCATTCGTAACTATAAACTGCGGAGCTATCCCTGAAATGCTGCTTGAGAGCGAGCTTTTCGGTTATGAGCGCGGAGCTTTTACCGGTGCGGGGGCCGGAGGCAAGCCGGGTAAATTTGAACTTGCTCACAAAGGGACCCTTTTTTTAGATGAGATCGGGGACATGCCGCTGCATCTGCAGGTCAAGCTCCTTGATGCAATCCAGAACCGGCGGATAGACCGGGTAGGCGGTTTGGCGCCGATAGATATAGATGTTCGCATTATTGCGGCTACCAACAGAAACCTGGAGCAGATGATTGCAAACAAAGAGTTTAGAGAAGATCTGTTCTTTCGATTGAATGTAATTCCTATGACAATACCGCCATTAAGGGAACGAATCGAGGATATCAAATATCTGTTGGATTATTCCTTGCGTAAGTTCAATACCCTACTTAATAAAACCATCGAAGGCTTTAGCTCCGAGGCCCTCAAGGCACTAATGAAATATCACTGGCCCGGTAATGTCCGGGAGTTGGAAAATGCCGTTGAATATGCAGTTAATATGGAAACCGGAACGGCCATCCGTTATGAAAACCTGCCGGAGAGAATCATTGGCAGCTATGGGAGCAGTCGGGGAGAGCATAGCTTCAAAGATAAAATGAATAGTTATCAAAGGAAACTGATTCGCGAATGCCTGGATAAAACAGGCGAAACTACAGAAGGCAAAGTGAAATGCGCCAAAATGTTGGGAATAAGCGAGTCGACCTTGTATCGCCGCATACGCGAGTTAAACCCGTGAACCCGGGCCGGATCAAACCAGTGTTTCTTCAATTTTGACAATAATTTTGTCAAAATTGACAACCAGATAACCGGGTATTTTTTAAAAACTTTAAAACCCTATGGTATTTTTTCTATGCTTATGTTATAATCATTTTCGTTGCGCAGGCATGGCGGAATTGGCAGACGCGCACGGTTCAGGTCCGTGTGCTCGCAAGGGCATGGAAGTTCGAGTCTTCTTGCCTGCACCAAACAAAAGGACGGGGTTCATTATTATTCCTCGTCTTTTTTGTTTGGTAATATTGTAGTGGGGACTTGAACCCTAAAGGGCCATTAAGGGCGCATTTTCGGAGGAAACCTGTATAACAAAATCAAAGTGCAATGAAATACAGGAGCCTTTTCAAACACAGAAGAAAGCCCCGCTTATCTCTTCGGATAAGCGGGGCGGCTTCTGTTAAATCATCTGATACAAGGGGTTACAAACAGCCCTATATACCAAGCTGTCCTGCTGTGAAAAATGCGATGATCGACAGGATCATCCCCATGACTCCATAGGGCAGCTGTGTGATGGCATGACGGAAGTTATCGCAGCCGCAGGCAGCCGATGTCAAAATGGTGGCGTCGGAATAGAAGCAGATATGGCTGCCCCATACGCCGGCGGAGCAGACAGCCCCAACCGCTATGTACGGATTTGCTCCCAAAGCTGCCGAAAGCGGGATAACGATAGGCATAGCTATAACATACATGCCCCAGCTTATACCCATGACGAACTCCGTAATACCGAAGGTAATAAATATTACAAGAGGAAGCATGGCGGGCGACATGAATCTCATACCCACGTCGATGACAAAATCAATAAAGGCGATCTGTTCGCAGGCTGCCGCAAAGAAATATGCAAGGATGACCATGAACAGCGGGAACAGCATGTTTTTGATTCCCTTAATGAGAAGATCCATGTATTCCTCAGGGCTCATGATACCTGTGGACACGTAATACACAAATATAAATGCGCAAGTGGTGATAACACCCTTCTGCATGTCCACATCAAGGGCAATGGTAGCTGTCACCAGGCAGATGATCGGCAGGAAGAAAGTAGCCAGCTTCGGATTTTCCGGTACTATGAAATCTTCCCCTGCTCTCATGTCGATCTTTTCAGATCCCGGAGGAGCCAGCACACCTGTCTCCGCTACACGCTGGAATGCTCCCTTCATCGGTCCGATCTTCGGTATGACGCCTAAAATGACGAGAAGTGTTACAATCATCGCCGCCCAGGCATAGAAGTTGAAGGGAATGGTTTTAACAAAGTAGATGACTCCCTGGCCGGACGGAGCCAATCCGTGCTGCTCCATCAGCTTTCCGATGAAAATAGCCCAGGTGGAGATAGGCACCAGCACGCACATAGGAGCGGCTGTTGAGTCGATGATATAGGCCAGTATTTCACGAGGCTGTTTATATCTGTCTGTTATAGGAGTCATTGAGGCCCCTATTGTGAGGCAGGCCAAATAATCGTCGATAAACATGATTAGGGCCAGAATATAAGTCCAAATCAAAGTAGTCTTTGCGGACTTTGCCCGCTTGGAAACCCAATCGCCGAAGGCAAAAGCTCCGCCCGCTTTTTCGATCAAAGAGATGATGCTTCCCATCAGACCGCATACTATGAACAGCCATCCGATATCTTCGTTGATCATGATCTCCAAAAAAGTGTCGCTTAACGGAGAAAAGAAGCCTCCTTTATGGGCCATAAGAAATCCCAGAAGCCCTCCCAACATCAATGATTCTAAAATTCTTTTTGTGTAGAAAACGTAGAAAATAAGAAATGCTGCCGGCAGTACGCTTACAATTCCGAACCATTCTCCGTAATCAGGTGAAATAAAAATGACTATTGCGAAGAATATCAGCACCAGTCCATAAATCTTCATTATTTGAGAATAGCCCTGAAACTTTGAGTTCATAATTATATTATCCTCCTCTCAAAATATAAAAAGCGCAAAAAAATACCACCTCCCTAAATACGCTGCAAAAAATAATGAAAGCCTATATTTCTATTATCAGTATTTTTTGTCGCTATGCAAGGGTTTTGCTTAAATTTTTTCAAATATTTCTAAATAATTTGTTTTCTATTGTAAATCATGCATATTTCGAGGGGTCAGAGTCCTTTTTTCGCTGTACTATATTCTTTTGCTAAAACCCTAGCTGTCAGGACACCGCTGGCCGATGCCTGAGACAGGGAATGGGTCACCCCCGAACCGTCCCCAAGAGCATAAAGACCTTTTATCTTTGTCTCCATATATTCGTCCACATCGACCTTTGAGTTGTAGAATTTAACTTCCACCCCGTAAAGCAGGGTGTCTTCGTTGGCAGTCCCCGGTGCTATCTGATCCAGGGCATAAACCATTTCAATGATATTATCCAACTGTCTTTTAGGTATTACCAGTGATAAATCTCCGGGCGTTGCCTTGAGAGTGGGTCTTGTGAAGCATTTTTCCATCCTTCTTGTGCTGCTCCTTCTGCCTTTTACAAGGTCCCCAAACCGCTGCAGCAGGACGCCGCCCCCCAGCATGTTGGAAAGCCTGGCTATGGATTCTCCGTAACCGTTGCTGTCTTTAAACGGTTCCGTAAACTTATTTGAGACCAACAGGGCAAAGTTAGTGTTTTCCGTGTGCAATGCAGGATCCGAGTAACTGTGTCCGTTAACTGTAACAATGCCGTTCGTGTTTTCGGCCACTACCTCTCCATAGGGATTCATGCAAAAAGTCCTGACCATATCGTTATACTTATCGGTTTTATAGACTAGTTTGCTTTCATATACTTCATCGGTAATATGCTTGAAAATCACTGCCGGAAGCTCAACTCTCACCCCGATGTCGACCCGGTTTCTGGTGAGGCCCACCCCCAATTTCTCGCATATGTCGGAAATCCACTTGGAGCCGGACCGGCCTGTGGCGAGCACCAGATGCCTGCAGCTGTAGCTGTCTCCCTTATCGGTGATAACTGCAAATCCATCGTTCAAGCGTTTTATGTCCGTAACAAGGGTATGAAACTGCATTTCTATGTTGTTTTTAGTATAGTTGTATATGTTCTCTAAGATCTTTAAATTCCTGTCCGTTCCCAAATGTCGAACTTTAGCGTCAAGCAGATGCAGATTGTGCTGTAACGCGATCCTCTTCAGATCAGAGTTGTCGGTGGAATACAGCTTTGCTTCGGCTCCGCCCATATCGCAGAGCACCCCGTCCACATATTCCATCAGCTCCATAGCTTTTTCTATGCCAACATATGAGTGGAGTTCGCCGCCGAACCGGGTAGTAATGTTGTATTTGCCGTCAGACATGGTGCCTGCTCCGCCATAGCCGTTCATAATGTGGCAAGGCGTACATTTTATGCAGGCAGGTGTCTTTCCCGCACTGATAGGACACATCCTGTGAGAAAGGTCACTGCCTTTTTCAATCATGAGTACCTTTGCATCAATGTTAAGTTTCGTAAGCTCGTAGGACATGAACACCCCGCCGGCGCCCGCCCCTACTATAATGATGTCATAGTTTTTCATCTTAAACCTCCGACTTTATTGCATCTGTATTATATAGGAATACCTTCTTTCCTTCAACGGTAACTTATGATAAGCTATCAGATAGCGGCACAATACATACGTTTAGCTCATTACCAAGTATTCCGGAGGGTTGGGTATGGCATCGAAGAAAAAAAGATATTTACTGATCGGCTTGTTTTTTTTGGTTATCGCAGTTGTAGCTGCACTGTCCGTCTTCCAGGGAGGCTCCGGGACGAAAAACCTTGTTTATGCGGGGATATGCGGGTTGATAGCCTTCATTTTCCTTAAAAACGCCATTTTAGATCGTTAACAGCTGGAACCGCTAAACCATCGAAGGCCACCGGGATTCTTTTCCGGTGGCCTTTTGATTACAGTCACTGTCTGATGATGGCTGCTTTTCACATCTTTCCCTTACTCTTCTTCTTCTTCGCATTCGGTGATTTCTTCAAACACCGCGCATACTCTCTCATATTCATCATCATCTTCGATATCGATGAGCTCACAATCGTTCTCATCGTCATCAAGCTCTTTGTATCCGTAGAGATACACTTCATCGGAACCGTCCATTGCGTATAAGGCTATATATTCCTTACCGTCAACATCAAAGATTCCCATAACTTCACATTCTACTTCTTTCCCGTCATCGAACTCCAAAGTCATGACTTCGAACTCTTCATCGGATCCGCAGTCACAATCCTCGCCGCAGCCGCCTTTAACGCATTTTTCTTTGTCTGTCATATAAATATCCTCCTAATAACAATAAGCTGGCTATCTCGATCGGTCGCCTATTATAGTAAGATACCCCGCCGTTAACTTACTATAACATCATCCTTACTTTTCCACAATTAAATTATTCAAATGTTTTTTAATACTTTCCGCTGCGGTACTGTTCATGCCCGGCACCCTTTTCAAGGTTTCGATATCTGCCGCAGATATGGCTTCAATGCTCCCGAGTTCCTTTAAAAGTGCTGTCTTCCTCCTCTCTCCGATTCCCGGGATATCATCCAGTACGGATTTTTTCAATCTTTTCGCTCTCAATCCTCTGTGATACTCGATAGCAAAGCGGTGGACTTCTTCCTGTATCATTGAAATATAGCTCAGGATGAGCTTGTTATCCTTGAGTCTCCGCTCTTGACCGCTTACCATCAGCCCTCTGGTTCTGTGCTTTTCGTCTTTGACCATCCCTGCTGTCGGGATAAGGATCTTTAATGCCCGCAGCACCTGCTCCGCAGCATTAACCTGATTTGCTCCTCCATCTATCAGCAACAGATCAGGCATCGGTAGAAACCCGGGATGCCCGTCCAATCCTTTTTTCAGCCGTCGATACAGAACCTCTTGGAGGCTGTCCGTATCGCCGCCCCCCGGCGCTGTTTTGATGCGGAAACGTCGATAATCTTTACGCAGAGGCCTGCCCTGTTCAAAAACTACCATTGCTCCCACAGAATCAGTCCCTGCAATATGCGATATATCATAAGCCTCGATCCTTCGGATTCCGTAAAGCCCGAAGCCTTCAAAGAACTCTTTGACGGCCTTATTTTGCTCCTCTTCCCGCTTTGCTGACTCTTCCGCTTTGCGCCTTACGACTTTTACACGGTTTCGTCTGACATCGGAAAGAAAATCATCCAGTCTTTCCTGATCCGGGATAGACTTTACTGCGGCAATATGATCCCGTAATTCTGCCGCCCTTTCAAAGTTCATGCTTTCCGCTTCCCGCATCATTTGCCGGTCCAGAAAGTTCAGCACATCTTTTGTGTTTCCTGACAGAAAATCTATCACCTGATCTATCGAATTCATGTATTCCGAAGCATCGATGCTTCCAATGCATATACCGCTGCACTGCTTAAGGTGATAATTTAAGCAGGGTTTGAAATCATCGGAGAAGCTTAATGCGCTGCAGCGCTTCAAGCCGTAAATATCAGACAGAAGATTAATAAGACGCTCCATTGCGGTCACATCGGTATACGGGCCGAAATAGCGGCTGCCGTCGTCTGCTGCCCTTCTGGTTTTTACAAGCCGCGGCCATTTATCTTTTAATGTCACCTTAATATAGGGAAAGCTCTTATCGTCTCGTAAAAGGACGTTATACTTCGGCATATATTTTTTAATCAGACTGGATTCAAGAAGCAGGGCTTCCATCTCGGTTTTTGTTATTATGTATTCAAACTCCGAAATGTGAGATACCATGGCGCGAACCTTTGGGTCAAGATTCGATTTGGATTGGAAGTATTGCCTTACCCGGTTTTTTAAAGATATGGCCTTTCCGACGTAAATGACCTCTCCTTCTTTGTCCTTATGCAGATAGACACCCGGCTTGTCCGGAAGTCTTTTTAAATTCTCCCTGATATCAAACATTGTCTTCACCTCATCAGCTGTCTCGAATTCATTATAGCATGCCATACTGTTTTACGGTAATCCCAAGGTAGTAATGCTGCAGTATTTCTTTGTAGCTATAGCCCGCTTTCGCCATGCCGTTTGCTCCCCACTGGCTCATCCCGACACCATGCCCGTATCCATGGGTGGTAAATATAATGTTATCATTTCCGTCAAAAGCCAAAGAAAAATCTGCCGAACGAAGTCCCAAGAGATCCCGTATTTCCCTGCCCGACAGTATTTTGTCCCCCACCTGTATCTCTTTAACCCGTCCTCCTTCGCTGCGGCTTTTGATTTTTATCGTATTGGGATTTATCTTTACTGCTCCGAACTTTTCCTTCGCCATCTTATCAAAAGCAGCCACGGAAACGGATATCCTTTCGTTCTGATAAGGCGCCTCCCCTTCAAAGGGGCTTTCAACACTGCGCAGGTAAGGAAGTGCGGATACGAACACATCCTCTGAATTTTCTGTCTTGCCGCCGCTTGAAGAATGGAACAACGGTTGTTCTACCAATGTGCCTTCATAATACATGACCTCCCCGGCAG
>JAKJCD010000150.1:0-3808 GCA_022706625.1 Bacillota bacterium
TTTCTGCACAGAGACCCATTATTTTGCTCCCCTCCAGCGTTTTTCCATCGTTCGTTGAAGCCTGGATGCAGCATAAAGGAGTCCCGCAGAAAGGACGAGAAGGACCATCGCAGCTCCGAAACCTCTGAGAAGCTCATTCTGATCGACATACTGAGCGGCAGTATAGAAAATGAGAAAAGGTAGGGCTTCGAACTTTGAACCGAGCCCTGCAGCCAGTCCGGAATTGACTACTACCCCCGTCAGCATGATAACTGCGGTATCTTCCGCTGCCCGTCCCATCGCCAGCATGATCCCGCCAAGAATCCCCTTTCCTGCCGCAGGGACAAGAATATGGCGAAGCAGCTGGTGTTCGGTAAATCCAAGTGCTGTTCCTGTAATTACAAGAGACTCCGGAAGGCTTTCTATCGATGTCCTTGTGGTTACGACAAGCGCCGGCATCACAAGCAACGCAAGACAGAATGCGGCAAGGCTGATGCATGTGGTCGCGTCAGGCGCAAAAGTTCGTCTGAGCAGTATGATCAGCACAAATCCAAAAAGGCCCATAACGATGGAAGGGACGCTTGCCAGCAGGTCCACAGCCATAGAAAGCATCTCTTTCTTTCTTCCCTTTGCGTAGCGGGCGAGGTATATCCCGCATCCTATCCCCGGGATCAGTGAAACAGCCATTGTAAGAGCTATAAGATACAAAGTTCCCGCAAAAGCCGGCCATATGCCGTCCCAGACAGGGCGTGCACCGGTTATCGCATCGATCGGATCTGTCTCCCCGAAGAAGAGCCCTGCATCAATAACAGGCGTACCGTGGTAGAAAAGAAATCCGATCAGCATCATAAAAGAACCAATGACAAAGAATGCAGATATATAGGAAAGAAACCGAAGAAGTTTTACCCTCGTCATAACGACTTCCTCCTCACCAGGCGAAAGAGTATGTTGGCAGAAATGCTGACAAACAGAAGTATCCCGCCTGCTACAAAAAGCGAAAGATATGCTGTTCCCCCAACATCGGAAGAGAGGACAAGCCCGATGTGGGCCGTAAGGGTCCTCATTGCGTCCAGCGGCGTATTAGCATACTGGACAGCATTTCCTGCAAGCATAGTTGGAATGAGGGTGTCACCTGCAGCCCGGCCGAATCCGAGAAGTGCGGAAGACCACATCCACTGCTTTGAAGCCGGAAGAACGACCATAGCGATGTTTTGTTCCCTGGTGAAACCCAGTGCTGCAGAGGTCAGCCTGGTCTCGGATTCTATAGTTCTGAAGGCGCTGTCCATTGAAAGCACCATAGTAGGCATAATTAGGAGACTCAGCACAAGAGAGGCTGTCATCCAGGAAAACCCTGAGCCTCCGAGGCCGTTTCTGATAAGTGGAACGAGCAGGAAGACAGATGCGAAACCGTAAACGACCGTTGGTATCGCTGTCATGATTCGGAGGATCCTAGCTAACAGCTTTGCCATCCATTTAGGACCATAACCACGTATAAAACAACAGCATCCGACTGAAAATGACCAGCCCATGACCAGTGATGAAACGGAAAGGAGTCCGCTTGCCCAGATCATTGGCATGATCCCAAACTGTCCTCCTTCAGGATTCCATACAGAGCCGAACAGCGAAGGTCCGCTCCTGACCAGTCCGTCAAAAGCGCAAACAGTGATAAAGACAAAAAGTGCTGACATGAGAGAAGATACATATACAGCCGATGCTTTTAACCAGATAGGTGTATTTTTATTGTCTTTCAAATTTTTCTCCTGCTTTGTTCGGGGGAGAGAATACTCCCCCCGCTCACACACTACTTCTTTGCCGGAAGCGGGATATATCCGCTCTCTTTTGTTATCTCTGCGCCTTCAGAACTGAATATATAGTCGATAAAGAGCTTCGTGAGGCCCTGGGGCTCACCCTTGGTGTTCATGTAAAGGTTGCGGGTCACTTTGTATTTGCCGTTGGCTGCGTTTTCCTGAGTTGGTACTGTTCCGTCAAATTTCGGGGCTTTCACTGATTTGTCAATGTGACCAATACCTACATAGCCTATCGCGCGCTTGTCTTGCGCAACAGCAGTTTTCATGGCTCCGTTGGAACTTACTACATTTACAGAAGGAGCGAGCTCTCCCTTATTTATCGCTTTCTCTGTGAAAACTTCCCTCGTGCCGCTTCCGTCTTCTCTGCCGAATACATTGATCGCTCCTGGTTCTCCGCCGATTTCCTTCCAGTCTTTGATCTTGCCGGCATAAATGTCAATTACCTGCTGGGTCGTAAGAGCATCGACCTTGTTTGCCGGATTTACTACCACTGCCACCCCGTCGATCGCAAAGGCAAAAGAGACCAGTCCGTACTTTGATATCTCATCATCTTTCAAGGCGCGTCCTGTGTTTCCTATTGTCACTAGCCCTTCACCGACCTGCTTGACTCCGACGCCGGAACCTCCGCCTGCTACTGTTATGCGGATGTCAGGGTTGACTGACATGATACGTTTCGCCGCTTCTTTCATTACGGGTATGTGGGCTGTTCCACCGGCTATGTCAAGATTGCCTTTCTGACCTTTAAAAACATCCAGGGGCGCCGCGACGGCCGATGAAGCCATCAGTATTATTGCAAGCATTACAGAAACCACGATCCTTTTCATATCTTTAAAACATCTCCTTATTAGGTTTATAGAATATTTGTTGATGAACAGGGGAATATTGGCTAAATGCACGAAGATCCTTCTGAAGTCACTAAAAGACTTCGGAAGTACCTTTTTGGTGATCCGCGGCAGAGACTCAGCTATTGGGGAATTGAAAGAAAAGGAAGCTGCGGCCTTTATTTAAAAGGACAAGGCAGCTGATCCGGAGGCTGAGCGTGCGGCTAACTGGTAACGCATCCCGTGCATTATCTTATGGATAACAAATCATGTGTATCCCACAGTACGCCACCGCCTTCCGGGAAAATCTGTAATTATTACAGGTTCATTAATATCACACCAAGAGTTGTTTTTGTCAAGGCACATATTTACGTACATATTTACGTATGTATTTACGTATGTATTTGCGATGTTATTCATGCGGCTGTATAAGGATGTTAATAGCTCGATCAGGATGATATAATAATATTCTATTCATATCTATTTTGTATAAATACTTTTTTATGCAATATTTTTTAAAATTGAAAGGATGCATCGAGATGGTCAACTCAGAACGAATATATAATCGTCTGCTGGCAGAAATAGGAGCAGGAAAGAAGGCAGTCGTGACAACGGTCATTGAAAATATTTTGCAAAATGACTGCCAACCAACAAAATCCGTATTTACAGAACAGGAACTGGATAGTCTCTTGTCACCGATAAGCATTAAACATGAAATATCAATGTTAGCTCTAAAAAAAGGCATACTACAAATTATGATCGGTCATGACGGATATACATACATGGCGGAACCATACTTCCCTGAATCCCGTCTTGTTATTTTGGGAGGCGGACACATTGCAAAGCCTCTGGCTGAGTTTGCCTCAAAATGCGGATTCTCGGTATTCGTTACAGATGACAGGCCTTCTTTTGCCAATATTGAGCGTTTTCCCGATGCAAAAAAAGTATTATGCGAGAGTTTTGATCGCTGCTTTCCTTTACTTAATATTAACAGTTCAACGTTTGTTGTTATAATCACAAGGGGACATCGACACGATATTGACTGTCTGAGGCAGACCTTAAATTTTAAACCTGCGTATATAGGGATGATCGGATCAAAACGTAGAGTTGCAGGGGTAAAAAAACAGCTTATTGATGAGGGTTTTTCCCGGGATAAGCTTGATGCTGTGCGGGCCCCAATAGGACTGGATATAGGTGCCG
>JAKJCD010000150.1:3818-4066 GCA_022706625.1 Bacillota bacterium
AAGAAATCGCAGTTTCTATATTGTCTGAGGCAATAATGTACAAACGAAAATATTCTGACAGACAATGGCCGGAAATTGATCATGAAGTTCTTGAAGATCTCTCAACGTCCAGCGATGATGACAGGGCGATCGCTACCATTATTGAAACTAGCGGTTCGGTCCCTCGAAACATCGGAGCTAAAATTGTAGTATATCAATATGGGAAAATAATCGGAAGCATCGGCGGAGGCTGCAGCGAAGGTGCGATC
>JAKJCD010000151.1 GCA_022706625.1 Bacillota bacterium
TGTTAGTTTGTTTGACATCCCAAGGAACGAATTTCAAGGGTGGAGAATACCAAAAGTTCGCACAGCTCATAGAAATTAGTATCCGAAGCTAATCATCCCCGGCCGGTTTGATACCCACCGGAGGCAACTAAGATCGGCATTCAAGGTCGTAAATAGTTGCCTTTCAAAAGAGTTGACAAAGGTTCAGCTCTATTGTAATATGAAAATGATATTAAAATGATATCATTTAAAGGAGGTTGAGAATATGTCGGAAAAACAAATCAATGGAGATAAAATACTGCATACGGAGGAAAAAAGGGCGGCTTATCTCAGTGGCATGCTGATGCTGATAATGAATATCCTGCTCAGTATCGCAGCGGCCGCAGGGATCATTTACAGCCTGATGCAGGTTGATGCAACAGCAAGTCTTGCGAGGCAATGGATAGCATTGATCGTTTTATGCGTGATCTATTTGTTCATTGTGGGACCGGTGCTGTTTATCGGGCTGAAGATCCTGAAACCAAACGAAGCCTTAGTGCTTACTCTTTTCGGCAAGTATTACGGCACACTGCGGGGAGAGGGATTCTTCTTCGTAAATCCCTTTGTCAGCGCTACCCACCCGGAAGTCCAGGCTGCATCCACAGGCGCTATAGTATCGGCGGATAAGGCTGCCCCGGGAGGAAAGTTTTCTGCTCAAGGCGTAAACTTACCATCGCGGGTGAATAAAAAAATATCTTTAAAGACCATGACGCTGAACAACGATAAGCAGAAAATCAATGATAAGCTCGGAAATCCCATCATCATAGGCATCGTTGTTATCTGGCGGGTGGTGAACACTGCTAAAGCAGTGTTCAATGTGGACAATTACGGTGAATTCCTTTCGATCCAATGCGATTCGGCACTTAGAAATATCGTTAGACTCTATCCTTATGATGTGTCCGGCGACGATAACGAAAAAACACTGAGAGGCAGCAGCCAGGAAGTCGCAGATTCCCTCAAGGCAGAAATACAATCAAAAGTTGAGATCGCAGGATTAGAGATTTTAGAAGCCAGGATCACGCATTTGGCATATGCACCGGAAATCGCTGCCGCCATGCTCCAGAGGCAGCAGGCATCAGCTATAATCGATGCAAGACAGATGATCGTCGAAGGAGCTGTAGGCATGGTGGAGATGGCCCTGTCAAAGCTCAGTGAGCATGATGTGGTAGAGCTTGATGAAGAACGCAAAGCAGCCATGGTCAGCAATTTAATGGTAGTGCTGTGCGGCAACAAAGATGCGCAGCCCATAGTAAACAGCGGTACATTGTATTAAGGAAATGCAGTTTTATATGGTTTAGGATATAGTATGCATTTACGGAAGGAGGGTGATGATGGAGCCTAAGGATAAAGAAAAAAAGCAAATTCTTCTTCGGTTGTCACCCTCGCTTTGGCGTGAGTTAGCGGCATGGGCGGAGGATGATTTCAGATCTATAAACGGTCAGATAGAGTATTTGCTTCATGAATGCGTGAAGCAGAGGAAGACGGGGAAAGAAAAACTAAAATAATAAAAAGGCTTCATCCGAAGCCTTTTTATTTGTTAAGCATCATTTAAGCAGAGCTTTTCAAGAGGCAGGGGATCTGCCAGTTCATCCCTTCCCACAAACACGGTTCCGTCAAATTTTGTTTTATAACTCCATTTTACTAATGTGATGTTACCGTCAGCAATTTCAAGCGCCGTTATACAGCGAGGGTGCACACAGCTTCCGTCATTGAAATAACACGAATCGCCCGGTTTCGGGAAAACAGCCCGATGGGTATGGCCGGCTATTAATGGCTGTTTTTCTTTTTCTGTCCATCGAATCAGTGCCCTTTCAACGGCTTTTTTCCGCTTTGGGTTCGTCGCTGCGCTGGTCGGGTCGTTAATACCCAGCAACTCCAGAGGTCGCCAAAGGTAGCGGACAAGAAAGCGATTGAATATCCAAAGCCTGTCATTCAGGAAATCCGCCTGATGGCCGTGGAGCAGAAACAAACTTAAATCAAGCTTCGTATGCCGCAGCAGAAGTCCTTCATAAAAACAGATTCCCGGGAAAAGCGCCAGCTGACTTTTTATTGATCCGTTCTTGCCTTTTACGATATCATGATTGCCATAAATCATAAACAGCCTGCCGCTTTGATGGAATTTTGAAAGA
The DNA here is from genome assembly GCA_022706625.1 of Bacillota bacterium. Lineage (GTDB taxonomy): Bacteria > Bacillota > Clostridia > Peptostreptococcales > Anaerovoracaceae > UBA1426. Next base: position 2,148 of record JAKJCD010000151.1, read on the forward strand.
AGCCAAAATATATGGTCGTAAACCTCTAAGGGTTTAGAGATTTTATCATTTTCCCATAACTCGTCGCCATCCCCTAATTCTATATATGTGTATTTATGGCAATAATACTGGGTCAAAGCCGCAAAAAAAAGGTTTTGGTTTCGCGCAAAATTGTCTGCATAGCTTCCGTCGCCTCTGTGACAATCGCTCATGACCACAAATTTTGACCGATCATCAAAAGTAACTTCCCTTGCATTGCTGTAAACTTGTGAAATCCTTTTATTTGCCTTCATATCGACAACCTGCCGGGACGACCCTTCCTGAACAGCTTCAAAGGTTTCCCCATATTAAGGACCGATTCAAATAGTTTTGGGGCCTTCATCCATAGTACTTCCAGCTTTTCAAGACTGTTCCCGCGTCCCATGGTCAGCTCGGAATAACGGTTACAGAGGATGCGGTTTTTTTTCTGCATCAGGCTGTCAGTGACAGGTGTTCGAGTCAAAGGCTGAGGCGAAAGAGGCTTTATAAAAGAAAGTCGCACCGTTGTATGGTTAACCTTCACTAAATGGGGGGAGTACCCTATTTCATACAAAGCATTAACAAAGGCATCACACATTTCTTTATCTTTAAAGGTTATGCGTGTATCCATAATTAGTTCATAGGGTTCTGAAAACTCTCCCAATACAAATCCGGTTAGCCACCAATGCAGCCCCTGCCTGCTAAAGAGGATCCGGTTATTTTTCCAGAGAATAAAAGACATATATAGCTGATCTTTCTCATCGGCACATTCGTAGAAAGTACTGTCAGAAATAGAATGAGATTTCACATCATAAACGGGAGCGGTATATACTCCGATCTCGCAGCCGGTAGTCATTCCGTACTGTCCTTTCCATAGTTCAATGAGCCATTTTTTTCCTCCATAATAGAACCTTACCGGCTCACAGTCGATGATCATGCCCATGGGGGCCGCCGCTTCATCGTAGATTTGACTGTAACCAAAACCTTTCTGCCATGCATCCTTCCGGGAATAGAAAATGTCTTGAGCATGATCATAGGAATAGCCCGCATTGGATAAAACCTCATCGATTTTCTGTGTTTTTGAACGGTGGCTGTGTAAGCTTACATAGTAAAACAAAAGTATAGCAATGAAAATCAATATTGTTATAAGGTTGAATACATAATAAATTTCATAATCCATAACCGGCCCCGGCATGATGCGACATATTTTTATCATAATATTCATTAGGAGAAGAATATGTTAAGACGTTGATTAAAAACTGCAGCGAAGGGTATTTTAATAAAAGTGTATAAAATTAAGTTGTCCAGATTCTGATTTGTTCCGTTGCACAGCCAACCCGGAATGTTGAAATCATAAGCTTTTGGCCTATTGACAAATTATGTCGCATTTGAGAGAATTGAAATGCTTTAAGCAGGAGGATAGAATGGGAACTAAGATTGTGATTGTCGGTGCGGGATATGCAGGTATCCTCACCGCAAAAAAATTAGCAAAAAGATTTAAAAAAAATGACAGAGTTACCATTACCGTCGTGGACAAAAACCCCTTCCACGCATTGTTGACTGAGCTTCACGAAGTCGCCGCAAACCGTGTCGATGAAGATAGCATTCGAGTCAGTCTTAAGAAGGTATTTGCAGGACGTAAAGTTGATGTTAAACTGGACACCATTACGTCTTTTGATTTTGATAACAAACAAGCCATCGGAAAGAGGGAAAATTATGATTACGACTATTTAGTCTTGAGTGCGGGGTCGAAACCTACCTTTTTCGGCGTACCGGGGGCGGCGGAACACTCTTTTAAGCTTTGGTCCTACGATGATGCCGTTATTATACGCCACCATCTGATCAACCTGTTCAGAAGGGCCTGTCGTATTGCTGACAGGGAAGAAAGGTGCAAGATGCTTTCCATTTATATCGTGG
>JAKJCD010000152.1 GCA_022706625.1 Bacillota bacterium
ACGGCTTTGATGCCGGCAAATTAGATCCGGATACTATTGCGGGTTTAAATCGAGCGGCAAAAGATGCATTTTTGATAATTTCAAATAGTCTGGAAGATGTAGACCACCGGCTTAGTAATGGGTGGATGATATTAACAGGCATAGGTACTTATGGAGATCAATTCCTGAAGAGGGCTTTGGTTGCTTATATGGGACTTGGGGCAAATGTGGATGAAGAAGCCACTTGTCCCAGGACTTTTACCGATGACCAGGGAAATCAGCTAAATGGAAAGTATAACTACGTTTTGCATTTCGATAAAGACCAGCTGCCCCCCGTAGAAGCTTTTTGGTCGGTAACAATGTATGACAAGGATTTCTATTTAGTTCCAAATTGTATTAAACGATATGCCATTGCGGATTACACCCCGGGGCTTGAGCATAATGATGATGGTTCACTGGATATCTATATTCAGTATAGTCCACCGAAAAACCATAAATCTAATTGGCTGCCGGCGCCGGATGACGATTTCAATTTATTATTAAGAATGTATCAACCCTCTGCTAAAATATTAATCGGCACATATGAAGTGCCGGGAGTAAAACGGGTCAGATTATAACCCTTATATTTATTATTAGAGTAATTTCGGGCACCCTGCGTAATAATTCGTAGAGTGCCTTGCTTATTTTTCCCTTATTCTTGATAATGGTAAAATATAATATATATATAATGAGAATAGTTGTACCTGATTTTGGAGGTTTGCTATGAGTTACAGGAATAGTCTGTATTACATTGGAGAAGAGGTAAGGCTATGGCTGTAATAAAAAGAAACGGTTCCGGCGCCCATTATTATTCTCCGCGGCTTCGCAAAAAGCTGGAAGGTATTCTGACTGCGCCTGTGACGGTTGTGGAAGCTCCTTCAGGCTATGGCAAGAGTACGGCAGTACGTGATTATCTCATGGACAGCCTGCCTGAAGGCACGCTAGTCTATTGGTGGAATGTCGTGGAAGATGACCCGGCAAATTCATGGGTCAGACTGTGCCGGGAGTGTACCCGTATTGATCCGTTGACTGGAAAAAAACTGCTTGCCGCCGGGTTCCCAAAGCTGATGTCCGCCTGGGAGATTGGGCGGATACTCAGGAGCATTAGTTGTAAGACCGAAACTGTGCTGGTGATGGACGATTTTCAGTATTTGCAGAAGGATCTGCCCCGCATCTTCATGTCGGAGCTGCTTTCCTGTGCTGTAGACATGTTGCATATAGTAATCATTACACAAACCGCCCGGCCTTTCCAGCTCTTGTTTTTTGAGCAGGCAAAGGTTCACCTGATCCGGGCGGAGGATTTGCGCCTGAATGAAGAAGACGTGAGGCAGTATTTCAGAATGTGCGGCGTCGCTGTTTCCCCAAGCGAGGTCAGGCAAATATACGAATACACCGAGGGCTGGATTGTGGCCCTCTATCTTACAATATTGCAGATGCAGCGGGGGGAAGGCTATTCTCACAGCCTGGGAATCCTTCAGCTGATGGAAAATATCGTATGGAAGAACCTCGGGGATGAAGAGAAGAGGCTTTTACTTCATATTGCTCTTTTTTCCGGCGTAACAATTGAACAGATTTACTTTCTGCTCCAAGAGCCTCAACTGCCCGAAAGAATCTTTGCCCTGCTGGAGGAAACGCCCTTTATCCGTTTCGAACCCGGTGAACGGCGCTACGTGCCCCATGCCATTCTGTTGGAAATGCTGCAAAGAAGGCTTGCTGTGGCGGATGCCGCAACAAAAAAGGCATTGCTACCGCCGGGCGGGGGATTGGTACGCCCGGACCGGCGAGGTCGGTCACGCTATCACCTGCTACCTTGAGGTTGGTGAATATGATGCATTCCTGTCCTTGCCCCTGACAGGGATGACCCTTGCGCGTATCAACGGTATATCCTTTACCGACATTGCCGCCCGGGTTCTGGCGGATTGCCCCCGTGAGCTTAAATGCAAGCACCCCATTTCCCTGCTGCGCATTGCCTATGCGCTGATTGGCGCTGACAAAAAAGAAAGAGCGGCTGAACTGCTGGAGGAAATCAGGGATATTATCGAAGATATAGCGGACGAAACCCGGCAGAAGGCTCTGATGGGCGAGTGGACGTTGGTTAGCGCCTTTCTGGAGTTTCCTGATATCATAAAAATGGAGCCGATCATTCAAAAGGCCGCCAGGATGATCGGCGGCAGGTGCCGTACCCTGACGGCCGAGGAACCCTTTGCCTTCGGTATGCCCATGATGATCCTTTTCCATAAAACCCCGGGCCAACTGGAGGCGGAAATTGAGGCGTTCACCAGTGTGACCGGCATGCTTTGCAGCCTTACAGGCATAAAAAATTGTGCAGAGGCGTTTTTTAAGGCAGAGGTTGCCCTTTATCGCGGCAATCTTTCTGAAGCGGAGCTATCGGCTTATAAGGCTGCCTACCAGGCTGATGCCGCCGGTCAATGGCCCATCAGGATGGGAACCGCGAATTTACTTGGGCATACGGCTTTCAGACGGGGAAACAACAGAGACCTGTCTAAATATTTCAAAGCAGTGGAGGAAAGTGTGGGCAGTGATGCTCTGAGCCCTTATGTTATGAAGCTGCTGCGGGCGGGCGTATATATATGGATGGATCTGGGCAAACTGTTTCCCCAGTGGCTTCGTGACGCTGTTTAAAAATAGAATAAAGCCAAGGGCAAACCTGCCGAAAGGCAGGGACGCAAAGCCATAGGGTATAAGGCGCTTAACAAACGCTATGATAGCCTGGTTGCGAGAAGCCGAACAAAGCCTGCCCTCATTAACGTAGGGGCAGGCTTTGTTATCCCCACAAGCTTACTGGCTTAATTTAGTATTTACTAAATCGAAAAACACAAGTTATTCTAAAAGCCTGAAGTTGTCAACAACCCCGTCCCCTTGACACCCCCTTGACTCCTTCCAAAAGGTGGGCGACGAGTTTACAATCATGCTAACAAAGTAAAGGGGAAGGGAGCCTGGCGAGTTTTGACCACCATCGGGCTGCTGACAAAGTTAGATTTTGTCAGCAGTTTTTTCACATTTTGAGAAAATAAAAATGGTATAATTACAAGAACCTCAGCCGGCAACATCGTATAGCTCATTTCTCCTTGGCAATACTGAACAAATGGATTTTTTTGAATAATAAAAAACGGAAGCGAGTTAAATACACAACAAAAATGTCAATAATTTACGATGAGTATAGTGGCTATAAAGAAACTCAAAGATCATGGCTCCTAAATAATAAAGATACCGGTAATAGTATTTCTATCGTGGTAAGGGAGATTTTTATATGATTGACGTCCGGAACATGACCAAAAAATACGGCAAGCTGGCGGCCAATGACAACATCAACCTGTCCGTGGGCCGCGGTGAGCTGGCCGTACTGCTAGGCCCCAACGGCGCGGGCAAATCAACACTGATCAAGTCAGTCTGCGGCCTCCTGCGTTTCCAAGGCGCCATTACCATCGACGGGCATGAGAATCATACGGTGGAGGCGAAACGGCTTTTGGGGTATGTGCCGGAGTTTCCCGTGCTGTACCCGATGTTGACAGTGGCGGAGCACCTGGAGTTTATTGCTAAAGCGTACCGGTTGGAAGCCTGGGAGGAAAAAGGGGAGGCGTTGCTTCGCCGCTTTGAGCTGGACGATAAAAAAATGAAGCTGGGTAAAGAGCTTTCCAAAGGAATGCAGCAAAAGGTCAGTGTCTGCTGTGCGCTGCTGCCCCAGCCCAAAGCTGTCATTATGGATGAGCCGCTGGTCGGCCTTGACCCGCATGGGATCCGCGAACTGAAAGCGGTCATTGCTAAGCTGCGGGACAGCGGCTGCGCCCTGTTTGTCAGCACCCATATGATCGAAAGCGTGGAGGAAGACTGGGATATAACCTACATCATGGTCAAGGGCCGGATTGCCCGCGTTTGCCGCCGTACGGACCTCGCGGCCGGC
>JAKJCD010000153.1 GCA_022706625.1 Bacillota bacterium
GAGCCATTCCGAATGCTGAGAAGACATCGGAAGTACAATGACACCGCCCTATTTTTTCAAGGGTCTCCTGCTTCATGGATTGAGGATTTATACTGATTCTGTCTACCCCGTTTTCTTTAAGGATAATCAGCTTTGATTCTGTTATGGTATCGGGTCTGCCGGCTTCAACGGTGAGTTCCCTAAGACGTTTCATATAGAAGCTTTCCCTTATAGCTTTAAGCAGCCTTTCGATATCCGCATCTTCCAAAACTGTCGGTGTGCCTCCGCCAATATAGATGGTTTCGGGATACCAGCCTTTACAGGCAAGGGCCTCACCGGCAAAACGGATTTCATGTTCCAGTGCTTCCAGATATGGTTTTATCTTGTCATAGCCGACCTGGTTTGAAGGGAAGGAACAGTACACGCATCTTGTGGGGCAAAAAGGGATGCCGATATATATTCCTATTGTGCCGGTGATATCTTCTGCCAGGTAAGGGATCTGTGCCTTTCTTACAGACATAAGCAGCTCTGCCTTTTTGCTGCTTAAATAGTATTCTTTTATCAGTATTTCCTTTGCTTGCTTTTCGGAGTTTCCTGCTGCTATCAGATCTCCGGCCAATTTCACCGGCCGGACTCCTGTCAGGGTTCCCCATTCCAAGGAGCGTCCTGTATGTTCCTTAAGGCGATCGTATAACCACCGTTTGCCTTCGTCTCTTGTTGTGATCGGATCAGGAAGCCTGATTATAACATCTTCTACTGCGTTTCCCTCATCTTCCGCCGGATCCCTGTCTAATATGCAAAACTCCGAAGACGGCAGAAACATTCTTGCCATTTCCGTCAGCTCATACACCTGGCTGACACGGTTAAAGAAAATTTTATACAAAAGGATTCTGCTCCTTTTCGGTCCCGATAGTCGTATAATCCATGTGCCCGGGATAGACTCTGGTGTTCGCAGGGAGAACATAAAGCTTGTCTTCAATGGAACGTTTCAGAGCACTGAAGGAAGAGCCTGGAAAATCCGTTCTCCCCACCGAGCCGGCAAACAGAGTATCTCCGCTGAAAACACAGTCGCCGACGTAGACGGACATCCCTCCCGGCGTATGTCCGGGAGTGAACAGGAAATTCACAGTTAGTTCGCCTACACTTATCTGTTCACCGTCCTTTACATAACGATCTGCCGTAATGCTGAGCCCATATCCGCAGGTGACGGTCGAGTGATTCATTTTTGCATCCAACAGAAGCTGCCGCTCTTCTTCATGGGCAATAACTTTTGCATCCGGCCATGCATTCTGATAGGCTTTCAGTCCACAGATATGATCTCCATGACCATGAGTCAAAACTATATATTCGACTTTGACGTTGTTATCTGAAACGAATTTAAGCAGCTTTCTATCTGCTCCGCCCGGATCAATTAAAAAGCCTTTGTTTGTCGCCTCATCTACAACAAGAAAACTGTTGACCGCCAGAGGGCCGGTGATATAACGATGAATTTTCATAGCATCCTCCATGTATTATTAGAATAGTTTCCGGCTATCCAGAATCAATGTCACGGGTCCGTCATTCTCAATATGGACCATCATCTCCGCACGAAAAGTGCCTTCTTCCACACGTATATTTCTGTTTCTGCACATTTCAATAAAATCCTTATACAGCCGGATTGCTGTTTCAGGTTTTGCTGCCCGGGTAAACCCGGGACGTTTTCCTTTTCGGCAATCTCCTAAAAGTGTGAATTGCGATACCACAAGCATATCCCCTCCGGCTTCCGCCAGGGATAGATTCATTTTACCTTACCCTTTTCCGATCTCGCCGATGGTCTTGCCGCCTGCCGCTACAAAGGAGCGGTTCACTCGCTGTACCACAGCTCTCATATTTAGCCCTCTTTGATCTATAAATTTGCCCTGTATGCGTCGACAACCCCGGTTACCGTTCTTAGCTTTCGCAATACTTTTTCAAGCTGCCCCGTATCTGTAAGGGATAAGGTCATCGTAATATTCGCGATGCTGTCTTTGCCGCTTTTTGCATTGACTCCTGCAATCCTCACATCCATATCTTCGCAGACCCTTGAAATATCGGAAAACAGCCCTTTTCGGTCCTCTGCCAGCAATTGTATGTCTGCATCATAAGAAACATTGCCTTTTTTTCGGTTCCAATCCACCTTAATAAAACGCTGCTTCTCCTGCTCCGGCAGGGTCAATATGTTGATACAGTCTGTCCGGTGTACGGAAACGCCTCGTCCTTTTGTGATAAACCCGATTATTTCATCTCCCGGAACGGGATTACAGCATTTTGCAAATCGAACGAGTAAATCGTCCATGCCTTCTATGGTTACGCCGTTTTGAGGCGGCTCTTTAGTCTTCTTTTTTTCTTCAAATTGACCAAGTTCTTTTTCTTTTTTCTTGATTTCCTGCTGCTTTTCTTCGTGATAGTAGCTTTGCAGCAGAGCTGCTACCTTAGAAAGTATGACTCCTCCATAGCTTATCGATGTAAAAAGTTCATCTGAAGTCCCTATGTTAATAGACTTGGCAGCCTTGTTAACCCATTGATTTCTTATGACTTGCTGGGGATCGTAACCCTTCCTGCGCACATATTTCTCCAGCATCTCCTTTCCTTTATCTATATTCTCGCCTTTGTTTTCCTTTTTTAAATACTGCCTTATCTTGTTTCTGGCAGCATTGCTTTTGACTATTTTAAGCCAGTCGATACTGGGGCCCTTGCTGTTTGAAGATGTAACAATGTCTACGATCTCGCCGTTTTTCAGAGTATAATCAATGGGCACCATTTTCCCGTTCACTTTAGCCCCAATGCATTTTGTTCCTATCGCAGTATGGATTTTAAAGGCAAAATCCAACGGTGTCGATCCTGCCGGGAGCTCGATAACATCCCCTTTAGGAGTAAAAACAAATACCTGGTTGGAGAAGAGGTCTACTTTCACGGTCTCCATGAATTCCTTGGAGTCGTTTAGATCCTTTTGCCATTCAAGGGTCTGACGAACCCAGGCCAGCTTGACTTCTTCTTTATCCTCCTCCACTCCCTCTTTATATTTCCAGTGAGCCGCAATACCGTATTCGGCGATCTTATGCATTTCGACGGTACGGATTTGAATCTCGAAAGGATCACCGTCATCACCTATAACAGTGGTATGAAGCGATTGATACCGGTTAGGTTTTGGCATGGCAATGTAATCTTTAAAACGCCCCGGGATAGGCTTCCACCTCGTATGGACCAGCCCTAAAACCGCATAACAATCCCTGACCGAATCAACTATTATCCTCACAGCGGAGAGATCGAAGATTTCATCCAGCTGCTTGCCCTGAAACTTCATCTTCCTGTATATGCTGTAGAAGTGCTTGTTACGGCCTTTTATCTCGTATTTTATGTCAAGGTTGTCCAAGCCTTCTCTAATACTCTCAATAACCTTGTTGATATTGGATTCTCTTTGTTCCTTCTTTAAACTGACCTGTTTTACAAGATCATAATATGTTTCCGGTTCTAATTCTTTAAGAGCAATGTCTTCAAGCTCAAACTTCATTGTGTATATACCCAGGCGGCTTGCCAGTGGAGCATATATTTCCAGCGTTTCTCTGCATTTTTCAATGATTTGGTTTTGATTCATATAGTTGATCGTACGAAGATTGTGGAGACGGTCCGCCAGCTTAATAATAAGCACCCGTATATCTTTGGACATTGCCAGAAACATTTTTCTGAGGTTTTCAGCCTGACGCTCTTCCTTGCTTTCAAAGACAATGGAACCGAGCTTTGTCACTCCGTCTACCAAAAGTGCTACTTCTTCGCTGAATTCTTTTTTTAGATCTTCCAGGGTATAAGGAGTGTCTTCCACCGCATCATGGAGGAGCCCCGCAACCAGAGTGTTTTCGTCCATGCCCAGATCAGCCAGGATGA
>JAKJCD010000154.1 GCA_022706625.1 Bacillota bacterium
CATGTTGAAAGTTGACACTGCGAACATACCGGCGAAATCCCGAAAAACATACGACGAGACAAGGAATATCGCCTATCGTCAATTTACTATGCAATGCCTCTATGAATCTTATCCTGTTAAAAGCATAGAAAAATGATATCCCCATCCAGATGCAGACCTTGATTTTTGAAGCACTTCATCCGGAGGACATTGGCGTTACACTCAACGAGCAGTTCATGATGCATCCGAAAAAGACGGTATCCGGCATATTTGCCATCCGGTCTGAAAAAGACGAGCAGAGTGTCCGCCCCTGTGATCTGTGTGAAAGAAGGGACACCTGCCCGACAGCTTATGTATAGACATTTGTGAGTTACTGGCAGGAGAACTCTCCGCTCTGTAGGATTCAGCCATCCGGTCCTAAGAATGCGTCCTCGACAGCCTTTAAAATGACCTTGCTGCTGAAGGTGGCCCCTGTTACCGCATCCACTTCAAGAGACTGGGTCTCTATGATTTTGTCTGTAATGACTTCCGCCCCTTTTCCCTGGCCGTTCAGATGTTCCATGAGTATGATTTCGGTTATCCTGTGGTCTTTCAAAGTCAACTGCAGCTTGACAGAAATGGGAAATGCGCTGTAGCTTCCCGTGTAAATGCCGTCTTCGAATTGCGTGAAATCTACATTGGAAATCTCCGTTTCCGTCAACCGCTGAAAATTGGCGTCAACGATTTGATAAAAAACTCCGACACCGATTCCTATGACCGCTGCAGCTGCAAGGACAGCCATCCATATCCGGCGGTGCTTCTTCCTCATGTTACTTAACCCCCTATTTTGCCCAGGAGTTCTGACGCTGTAATAATATCTTTTTCCCGTTTCTTTGAAGACCAGTTGACGATAGCCGTTGCGGCGACTTTGGCACCTTTTTTCTCACACAGCCCTCGGAATTGCTTCATGGCGCTGTTGCCGCCCAGCCAGGGATAAGGAAAGGCGTGAGTGAGAAAACAGCCTACCTGCTTTCCGGAAAGAGAGGGCTGCTTTGTCAGGTAATCTTTCATAACCGTGGATAGAGAGAACCCCCATACGGGAGACCCAAACAGAAGAACATCGTAATCAGTTGCATCCGGTGCCGATGCAAACTCCATGGGAGCCTTGACTTTTGGATCGTCGACTGCAGGGATTACCCGCTTTAACTCCGTTTCATGTCCTTTTGCAGTTAGCTTTTCTCTAATCCTTTCGGCCACACTGAGGGTGTTGCCTGTGTGGGAGTAAACGATGATACCGATTTTCACTGAACTTACCTCCTATCGAAAACTAACCAATGGGTTATTTGTTTTTGTTTTTTGCGTGGCGCATGAGTTGCTTCATCCCCGTTTTGCTGCCAAACATCCGATTGATCTTTTCCTCTTCCAATTGGCGGAAATTCAAGCCTTCATAGCCCATTTCCTTCTCCAGTTTTTTGAAGTTCTCAAATCGTTTTCGGGACAGTTTTCCCCGAGAAATGGCATCAAGCACGGCGCAACCGGGTTCCTTGGTATGGGTGCAATCCCTGAATCTGCACATTGCAGCCAAATCCTCAATATCTTCGAAGGAGCGCAAAAGATCCGCGGATTCGATCTGCAATTCCCGCATTCCGGGAGTGTCTATCACCATACCGCCTCCCGGCAAAAGTAGCAGCTGGCGATGGGTAGTGGTGTGTCTTCCTTTATCCGCCTCCCCGATTTCCCGGGTAGCGAGCACCTCTTCTCCCATGAGTCGGTTAATCATGGTGGATTTCCCCACTCCGGAAGAGCCAACGAAGGCGACTGTCTTTCCTTCCGATATATAAGGAAGGAGTGTTTCGTACCCATCCTCCTCCATGGCGGAACATACAAGGATATCGGCACCCATGGAAACTTCTTCTGCTTCTGCCAGGCGCTCTTCCAGGCCAGCGCATAAATCGGCCTTTGTCAGCACCACCACCGGCGTTGCCATGCTGCTCCAGGCAACGGCGAGATAGCGTTCCAACCGCCTGAGATTGAAATTCGCATTCAATGACATGCAGATAAAAATCGTATCAATATTTGCCGCTACAATCTGGCCTTCATTGGAAGTACCGGCGGCCTTTCGGCCGAAAGCGCTTTTTCGTTGCAGTATACCATGGATGACGGCCTCCCCTGTCTTGTTGTCCCTGCGGTCTACCATAACCCAGTCCCCCACCACGGGAAAATCTACGCTGCCTTCCGCATGATGGGCCAGCTTCCCCGAGACCCGGGCCTGGATCACGCCCAATTCGCCGATTACTTCATAGATGTTGTGATGCTGTTCGGCCACTCTTGCCGGAAACATACCCAGAAAAAGTGCCGCCTCCCGATGGAGGTCATCGTTAAATCCGAAAGAAATAAGCTTGTCGTAGTCCATTTTATACCTCTTCCCTTTTATTAATTCCTACTATAAGGCAATTTTTTCAAACTGTCCATGGGAAATGGATCGTGTTCGCACACCCCGAGTCTATCAGCGATTACGTCCGGAGGCCGGAGCCGAACTTAGGGTGAAGTTTGTCTGTTTTATAATGTACCCATAAAACAAGACAAAAATTTCGAAAAGCTTAATGAACCTGATATAATAAAAAACAGTAAACTGTCAGGAAAGAAGGTTCATAAAAATGGCTAAACGAAGAACATTTTCACCAGAATTTAAGAGCAAGCTCGTATTGGAGCTACTACGCGAAGAACGCTCCCTCGGCGAGATTGCTAACGAGCATGGAATAAGTCCGAACCAGCTAAGGAATTGGAAAATAGAATTTCTAAAAAACGCTTCAAGAGCCTTTTCGGAAAGCAGGGATGAAAAAGAAATCCGTGCCAAGGAAAAGGAAATGGATGGGCAGCTTAATGTACTAATGGCGAAAGTCGGTCAACTCACGATAGAGAATGACTGGCTGAAAAAAAAATCTAAACAAGTCTTTGGAGATGATTGGGAGACTAAAACTAATTTCAAAAGACCATAAGCTGACTGTGTTCAGGCAATGTGAATTGCTTGAAGTCAACAGAACTAGCGTATATTATACACCGGTAGAGCCGGACCTGCAGTTTGAAAACCTGGTTAAGAACAAGCTTGATTACTGGCACACAAAAATGCCCTATATGGGAGTCAGAAAGCTTCGTGACAAGCTGCAGAACATTGACAATATTCCGGTTGGACGCAAGTTAATAAAGAGATTCATGAACGAGATGGGGATTTATGCAATGTGCCCAAAGCCGAATCTCTCTAAGCGTAACAAGCTCCATAAAATTCATCCATACTTGTTGCGAAACCTGTGCATTAACAAGGTCAATCAAGTTTGGGCAATTGATATCACATACATTAGGATGGGGAATGGACATATGTATCTAACCGCCATTATCGACTGGCATAGCCGCTTTATAGTCGGCTGGGAATTATCTGATACCCTAGATACAGCACCGGTTCTAGAAGCAGTAAAGAAAGCAATTCAGCGTTACGGAAAGCCGGAGATCATAAATTCGGATCAAGGCTGCCAATTTACGAGTGATGAATACACAACTTACCTCAAAAATAGAGGGATCAGGCAAAGCATGGACGGCAAGGGGCGTTGGGTAGACAATGTGGTAATTGAACGGTGGTTCCGCAGCCTCAAAATCGAACACATCTATCCTTATGAATATCTTACACCTAGAGAGCTTAGAGTAGGGATTCGCAAATATGTGAACGAGTACAACTTTGAACGATCACACCAAACCCATGGTTATCAAACCCCTAGCCAGGTGTATTTGGGAAGGCAAGCAGCTTAATAGACCTTGGGGCCAGCCCCAAACCCTGTCCTCGCCGG
>JAKJCD010000155.1 GCA_022706625.1 Bacillota bacterium
AATTGGCCTACATAGTAAACAGTGTAGCCGCACCTGTTTGTGTGCTGATTCCTCTATCTTCCTGGGCAGTTTTCTTTGGGGCCCTTCTGGAAAACGAAGGCATAGTCGGCGCTGACGGAACAGGCATCGGTGCGTATATAAGCGCCATCCCTCTTGTTTTTTATGGATGGCTAGCCGTGCTGGTGGTGATTCTCCAGGTAATAGGAGTGATTCCCAAGCTTGGGCCTATTAAGAAAGATATGCTGCGTGCTGAATCCAGCGGGGAAGTGTTCCCCGCTGGAACAGATCTGGCTTTGGTGCAGGATGTGGAGGGCTATAGAGAAGAGGAGTCAGTCAGGAGCACACCGTGGGCTTTTCTGATCCCTCTTGCCATTATGATAGCTGCAACACTGCTTACCGGCACAGATGTGCTCATGGGAGCATTATTCGGAGTAGTGTCTGCATTCATTCTTTACGCCCTGCAAAAGAGGCTGGGAATCAAAGAGCTTCTTACCTGCTGCTACGACGGCGTTATCAGCATGGGCTTCGTCCTTATTTTATGCGTCTTGGCATTTGCGGTCCAGGCTGCAAACGGGGACCTGCTGCTGGCGGAATACGTTATTTCTGTAACGGAGCCGATCATGAAAGGCGCCTTCCTTCCCGCTGCGGTATTCCTGGTCTGTGCCGTGTACGCCTATGCCACGGGCTGCTTCTGGGATTTGGCAGCCATCATAATGCCGATTGTAGTGCCGCTTGCGGCAGCCATGGATGTAAACGTACTCCTCGCATCGGCAGCCGTGTTTTCCGGAGCAGCCTTCGGAAGCAATACCTGCCTTTACGGAGACGGAGTCATTCTGTGCTCTCAAGGGTGTCAGATCAGACCGGGAGAGCTGATGATGGCTACTTTGCCTTATGCATTGATCTCCGGAGGGGCTTCGTTCATCCTGTATATCATCGCAGGATTCCTGATGTAAAGAAAATAGGGTGAGAAAATGAAGGAAAACGCACTGTTAGAGAGTTTATACCTGCTGGATAACACCTTTGGCGTTTCAGGCGATGAGGAAGATGTTGCAAAGGCGCTTAAAACAGAGATGGAAGGTCTTTATGACGAGCATATTGAAGATCCGCTGGGGAATCAGCTGTTTATCAAGTACGGAACAAGCAAAGACAAGCGGGTGCTTATCTCAGCCCACATGGATGAGATCGGTTACATAGTGAACTACATCGAGGATAACGGGCTTGTCCGCTTTCTCCCCGTGGGATACCATGACGACCGGACTGCAGTAAATCAGGACATGGTCATCAAAACGGACAGCGGCAAGATGATTTACGGCGTAACCGGGTCAAAGCCTGCCCATATCATGACGGAAGAGGATCACGGGAAAGTCATCAAAATAGAAGAGCTATACATGGATCTGGGAACGGAAAGCAGGGAAGAAACCTTGGCATTAGGTGTCAGGGCGGGAGACTATATGGGCTTCCAAAGACAGGGCTATGTGCTCAACGACAGCAAGTATTATACGGGGAAATCAGTAGACGACCGTGCAGGCTGCGCGGTGATGGTTGAGGCTATGAGGCGACTGAAGGGGAAAACCATCAAGCCTACTATTTGTATGGCGGGTACCGTGATGGAAGAAGTCGGCATGCGCGGCGGCGCGCCTGTGACAAACCGGTTCAAGCCCGAACTCATGCTGGCACTTGATGTAACGCTCACCGGCGGGGTTCCCGGCGTGGAGGAGCGTCAGTGCTCCGAGGTCATGGGCGGCGGGCCCGGGATCAAGTATTACGATTGGGATCCGGCCCTTGGAGCTACCGGGAATAATGTACCCAGGAGGCTGACAAGAAGGTTGATCGCTGTTGCGGAAAAGTATAATATCCCTTATCAAAGGGAGGTGATGACCGGCGGAGGTACGGACGCCTGGTCTGCATCCATGGCCGGCGAAGGTGTATTAGCCGGCGGGATCTGTATCCCTCAGCGGTATTTGCACACAGCTGTAGGTACGGTGAATCTGCAGGACTTGGAATACACCGTACAGCTGCTGGTCAAATTCTTGGAGGAGTACGAGACACTTTAGACTATTTACAGCGTCAAAAATGGAGAACGCCGGGATTTCAATATCCCGGCGTTCAATTTACAAGAGAAATATATGAAAAAATGACGAAGTTCTGCTAAAATTGAACATGCGGATATTCCTATGGTATAATGAGTTAGCTCTATTTCACAAGGGGAGTAACAATGTTCACAATCAGAGATTTGCTAAATATAGGTGAATTACAGGATATAACTCTGATTACGGATGATCAGGGAATGGATAATGTGATAACTCATGCAATCACGATGGATAATCCTGAAATGGTTCATTGGATGAAACGCGGAGAGATTCTTTTAACAACAGGGTATAATTTTATCGAAGACGATTTCATGCAGAAACAACTGGTAATGGAGCTCGCTAACACCGGATGTTCAGGGCTTGGCCTAAAAATAAAACGTTATTTTAAAAAGACTCCAAAGGTTATCATAGATGAAGCCAAGAAAGTCGGTTTGCCGGTAATCGAAATACCTTATTATTACACGCTGTCGGATATGGCCCGTATAATTAATGAACAGATATTCAGTGAAAGAATGGATACATACAAGAAGCAAGAGCTTTTTCTTGATATGATAATGGAGACAGTGTCAAAAGGCGGAGGAATAAAAGGCATTCTGTCTGTTACCGAATCTATTTTAGACTGCCCGGTTCTTATTACTGATACGCTGTTAAATATCAATGAACATTCTCCTTCTTGCACCGAGTACATTAAAGATATCACCAACGGTGAAAAATCAACATTTGAAGCCATAAGAAAGGACTCGCTCAGATCGAAAGCTACTAATGGATGTGCGTTAAAAGTAGAAATAAACACTCATGCAGGAGAAAAAAATCTTGAAGTCTACTATATTAATATAGCCAATATGCCAATGGAGTATCTGATTCTTATAAAGAATAAAAATGAAACAGAACATGGACATACGGCGCAGTTAGTTAAGATTCTTGCCGCATATCTAAGCAATTACTACCTTATTAAATATGAAAACAAATTCGAAGCCGTAAAAGGAACTGAAAGCTTTCTTTTTATGCTTCTTAATAATAGTACTACTACACTAAAAGAGATTGAAAAGCAAGCAGTTGAATATAGGATCGACATAGAGAAAAAATATGCATGTGCGGTTTTACAACCAATATATCAGATTAATGATAATAGCCGGCATGTCGGAAATATGAAGTATATTCTTGATAACATCAAAACTATTCTGTACGGCATGGGGAAAAGGAAACATTACATCCTGACAACAGATGATAATGTTATAATAATATTTGCCGTTAATGATAACAACAATATAGACGAGATAAACAGAGAAACTTTAGAATTGCACAATAGTATTGATAGAGACTTTTTACATAGAGAGCGTATGGACTATTACATAAGCAACGGAAATATATGTGACGATTTGTCTTTATTATGGAAGAGCTACGGTGAGGCAATTTCGACAATAGAATTGATGAAGAATAATGAAGGCGTAAGAATAGGCCATTACACTGATTATATAGCTTATCATATGCTGATGAATTTCAACGAGGGCAGAAAATATTATTATAATATAATAAAACCTTTGTCCGAGCACGATAAAAATACCGGAGACGAATTAATACCTACTTTAAAAGTGTATATTAATAGCCAGTGTAAAAGCACAAAAGCCGCCGACAAGCTGTATATACACAGGAATACACTTGATTATCGAATAAAAAAAATTAAAGATATATTAGG
>JAKJCD010000156.1 GCA_022706625.1 Bacillota bacterium
ACCCTGCCCGGCAAATCTCTCACGTATTCGGATCCCCCTGTACTGAGCCGCACTGACACAGAGCAATAAAAAGATAGAGATTATCCCCACCCAAAAGCTTCCGGGGGAAAGTCCCAAGTCGTATAAGGTGCCGTCCGTCAGTATCCATGGGTTCCAGCTTGAAAAAATATTTCTGATGATCCCTTTCGCAGCAGTTATATGGGGCGCCCTGAAAAAAATCCATGCAAAGTTAGCAAGTATATACGTAATAAACATCTGCCCCAGTTTGAAGCTGGCCGCCTCTCTGTCGATACCGAGCATGTCAGTTATTCGAAGCTTTAAAGGCCTTGTGATCTGCCCTATGACCTGGAAAGCTCCATGCAGCAGCCCCCATACCACAAAGGTCCAGTTGGCGCCGTGCCAGAGCCCGCTTGCAAAAAAAACTATCATGATATTGACGTATTTCCTTACCGTTCCCTTTCGGTTGCCGCCCAGGGGAATATAAAGGTAGTCCCGGAACCAGGTGGAAAGCGAAATGTGCCATCTTCGCCAAAACTCGCCGATGCTTTTTGCAAAATAAGGCTGATTAAAGTTGTCCATCAGCCGAAATCCCATGACCTCCGCACTCCCCTTGGCAATAAGGGAATAGGAAGCAAAATCGCAGTAGATCTGTATACCGAAGAAAAGGGTGGCCAAGACCGGAACCAGCCCTTCATAATTCGTATAATCGTTGTAGACGGTATTCACAACCACAGCAACCCGGTCAGCCACCACCAGCTTCAGAAAGAAGCCCCAAAGCATGAGAAGCAAACCGCTTTTCACCCTTCCATAATCGAAATAATGCCGCCGGCTGATCTGGACCAGCAGGTTTTTCGAACGTTCTATGGGCCCTGCCACCAGCTGAGGGAAAAATGATACGAACAGAGCATACCTAAAGGGGTTTTTTTCCACATAGATCTCTCCTCTATAAACGTCCATGGTGTAGGAGAGAGCTTGAAAGGTATAAAAGGATATGCCCACCGGCAGTATAACATCAAATCCCGGATCTATCAGTTCC
The DNA here is from genome assembly GCA_022706625.1 of Bacillota bacterium. Classification (GTDB taxonomy): domain Bacteria; phylum Bacillota; class Clostridia; order Peptostreptococcales; family Anaerovoracaceae; genus UBA1426. The sequence goes on from JAKJCD010000156.1 coordinate 1,037, forward strand.
ATCCCCAGGCGGCCAATGATGCGGTTCAGGTTGTCTATGAAAAAATCGAAATATTTAAAAAGGAAGAGTATGGAAAGATTTGATGCCATGGATAAAAAGACCCAGAGCTTCTTTCTGAACAAAGCCCCCCTGCGCTGCCTGCTCCCGGGCTCCGAAGCACCGGACAACCGGTTTTCATTGCCTATTAAAAGACCGCTGGCATAGGTCAGCACTGTTGATAGAGCTATTAGGATGGCATATTTCGGGTTCCATGCCATATAAAAATAGTAGCTTGCGACCAGGAGCCAAAGATACCTTGCTTTGTAAGGTATGGCAAAGTACAGCAATACTACCACAGGAAAAAAAATCAAATAGCTGAACGAGTTAAAAAGCATCTATTATCCTCAGTTGGTATTGGCCTCCGGCGACGTTTAGGTATTTATGGAGATGCCGGCGACCTGATCTCTCGCATATCCGTTTATGTACAGTTTACACCATGACATTGAAAAAATAAAGATGCTCAAAACGTTAACCCGGACAATACCGGTGCCGAGGCAAAACGATGTCCGGCACCGTGCTCATCTGTTTATGCATGATGCCGGACACCTTTAGAAGAAGAGGATTAAAGACAGTAACGGTCAACGAAATATTTCCGAAGCATGTCATTTCGACGGATTATGTTGAAGGCAATTTCCACATGGCCCGGATAATAGCCGGCCCCCATGATCATCGTCGCATATTTTTTAATCCCTTCCGCACCCAGGGACGCTTTTACGAAATCCGTACTCATTGTAAAGAAATATATTTTGCCCGTGTCCTTTGTGACAAGAACCGTAGACAATTCTGTATTTACAACGTTTACGGTACTGACGGTGAAGTCGGCCAACCGGCCGTTCATCGTCTCCATATAAGCATTGTAGGTCTCAAGAGGCTTTTGTCCATTGACCTCAAGGACCACATCGGCAAGTCCCAGCTTCCTGACTACTTCGCATTGGGATTTTGAATACTCCAGGCATACCACCTTACCATGGGGAGCCACTCTGTATTTAGCCTCCGCAAGACAAAGCAGACCGGCTTTGCCTGCGCCCATCACGGCTACTACGTCGCCGGGTTTTGCATTTACTGCGACCTGGGCAGGCGCTCCGGCGACATCCATGACGGCAAGGCTCAGTTCCTGTCCCAGGTCTTCAGGAATCTTAGTAAAAATACCGCTTTCAAATAGTACAGCCTCTGCTTTGCACTTTACTTGTTCCGTGTCAAGGTTGATGTCGGTGATTTCGCGGAGTTTCAACGGAGTAAGGGACAGGGAAACTAATGTGGCTATCTTGTCTCCTACTTCCGCATCGATCTTTCCCTGAAGAGCCGGGCCGATTTTCTTGACCTTGCCGACGAGTATCCCCCCCGACTTTGTGACAGGATCCTGAAACTTTCCCCTTTCCTCTACTATGGCAAAAATTTCTTCTTTGATTTTTTCAGCATCACCGCCGCACTTTTCTTTTAAGGTATGAAAAGCCGTGGCGGTGGGCTGGAGCGCTATCACATCTATCAGCATCTCATTTGACCAGATATCTGTGGTATTATCTACTTTTTCCGCAGCCTGAGGCAGCAGCCCCTCCGGGCGGATGACTCTATGGGTGCCGTAGTATTCTCCCTGACCTTTCACATTAACCTCCATTATCTCATGCCCTGCCGCCCAAAAGGACAAGGGAAAGCGCCGGCACATAGGTGATGACCATTAATGCTGCGATCACAACCAGCAGAAATGGGACAATATATTTGAACATACTCTCCATCTTTATTTTAGCTACCGCCGCACCGACGAAAAGGTTGCACCCGTAAGGAGGAGTGCAAAGCCCGATAGCCAGGTTCATTGTCATGATTATGCCGAAATGGACCGGGTTCACTCCGTAGCCTACTACAGCAGGAAGCAGGATCGGACCCATTATAATGATAGCCGGAACGGTGTCCAGGAAGCAGCCGATTACCAAAAGCACAGCATTGATAAGCAGCAGCATGATAAGCTTATTATCAGTAAATGCGATCAACATCGTATATATCTGTTTCGGAATATTCTCATAGGCCATGTAGGTGGAGAATACCGTGGAAAAGCCCAGCAAGAAAGATGTGATGCCGTTCAGGATGGCCGTCTCAACAAAGGTTTTATACAGGCCTTTTGCATCCAGCTCTTTATATACGAACATACTGACTACAAGAGAATAAACTACTGAAACGCATGCGGCCTCAGTGGGGGTAAAAACGCCGCTGTAAATGCCGCCTAAAATAATGACCGGTGACAGGAGTGCCCAAAAGCTCGTCTTAAAAGAAACGACTACCGACTTCGCTCTTTCCTTCATAAAGTCCTTCAAAGCTATCTCTTTATCTCTTTGTTCCTTTTCACCGATGCTGAGCTTTCTGCACATATAGTAGTTCATGGCAAGCAGGAAAAGACCTATGGTAATACCCGGGAAAATCCCCGCAAGAAACAGATCCGATATGGAGGTGCCTGTTGTGGATCCGTAAAGTACATACCCTAAGCTGGGCGGTATAATAATCCCGATTGTGCCTGCAAAACAAACCAGGGTGGTGCTGTATGGAACATCATAGCCCTTTTTCTTCATCTCCGGAATCATCATGCTGCCGATAGCAGAGGTGGTGGCCATCCCCGAACCCGACAGTGCCCCGAAAAACATGCAGGCAACTACTGTAACGGCGCCAAGCGCACCGGTAACAAATCCGATAAGGCTGTAGGCG
>JAKJCD010000157.1 GCA_022706625.1 Bacillota bacterium
CGTCCCCATTATGACTATCCTCTATGTCGGTTGCACTATCTATATTTTGGCTATCAATATCACGAGCATTCCTGGTGCTTTCGGTAAAATCTTCGCTGGTGCGTTTACTGGTTCTGCAGCTGTCGGTGGCTTCGTTGGTGCAACAGTTCAGCAGGCTATCCGCATGGGCTTTGCCCGCGGCGTGTTTAGCACCGATGCCGGTCTCGGTGTTGGCGCCATCTACCATGGTACTGCAAAGTCCGACAACCCTGTTAAGTCCGCTATGTGGGGTCTGTTCGAAGTGTTTCTGGATACACTGTGCGTTTGCTCCTGCACCTCTCTGGTCATTATCCTTGCAGACAACTTGGGAAGCGGTCTTAACGGCTTTGATCTTTCTGCAGCTGCTTTCGAATTCCATATGCCTGGTTTCGGTCAGATCATGGCTACCATGTGTCTGCTGCTTTTCAGCTTCACTTCTGTGTATGGCTGCTTCGCTGCATTGGAAGGCTGCTGGCAGTACGTACTCGGTAAGCGCTGGACCAATAAGGTAGCTCAGGTTGTTCGTATTGCCATGCTGTGCGCCATCGTCTACGGCGCAGTTGGCGGCTTCTCCTTCGTTTGGAGCCTGACCGACACCATGGCTGCAGCCCTGATGCTTTGCCACCTTCCTGTCCTTGCATACTTTGCACCGGAGGTTGGAAGAATAACCAAAGAATATTTCTCCAACAAGGAGAACCTGAAGCTGTAAAGCTGATTAGTTTAATTTGTCTGCGATGGACTGTTATTCTAACCAGTATTGATTACTGACATTACTTTGTACGAAGCCTTCTGCATCGAGCAATCGGCGCAGAGGGCTGAATACTTATATTTGATATGCATGAAAGTAAGGAGCAATTATGAATAATCAATAAGCCCTTTCTCTGCTGGAACGTATGGTAGCAGTTCCCGGTACAGAAGGTAACGAGTATGAGATGGGAAATCTGGTTTATGACTACGTTACCTCCATTGGCATGACGGCAAAGAAGCAGATGGTAGAGGATAACCGATTCAATGTCATTGCGACTGCCCAGATTGGCAATGGTCAGGGCAAAACCGCGCATTCTTCTACGCCGGAGCTACGATCATAATGGCAATCAGAAATGGATTGCAAGGGGCATATTTTCTAATGATGGCGGCCTTTAATAAAGTTGTAAAAGTTATATATATAATAGGTATCGTTTACGGAGCTGTAGGCGGGCTTAACACAGTTTGGGCATTAGCGGACTTTTTTATGGCTCTGCTGATTATTATAAACCTTCCTATAGTAATAAAACTTTCGGGTGAAGTTCTTAAATTAACAAAAGAATTATAATTATCTAAAACTCATTATCAGTTATAATAATCATGATAGTATTATCGATACTTTTTAATAAGTAAAATGTTTCTGAAACTAAAGGACAGCATAGTCAGAGGTAAACTTATTGCTTAAGAGAGTAAATTTTATTGTATTAATTGTACAGGATATCTGTATTCCTATGAATAGAAGATAGATTTGCAGGTTAATAGGAGAAGAGGAGATTTTTATGGACAGAATAAATGAAGCCATCGAATTATTAAGAAAAATGGTTGCGATTCCTAGTGTTGAGGGAAAGGAAAAAGCAGTAGGTGATTTTCTTGCAGAATATGCAGCAAGTCTTGGAATGACAGTAGAAAAACAAATTGTAGAGGGAGACAGAGCCAACGTCATCGCTAAAATCAAAATCGGCAAGGGTGGCAAAACCGTTCTGCTTAATTCTCATATGGATGTGGTGCCTCCGGGTGATGGCTGGAATACAAATCCATACGAACTGGTTGTTAAAGGAGACAAAGCGTATGGCCGGGGATCCACCGATGCTAAGGGGGCTCTTACAGCTTTCTTGATTGCAACGAAAAATATAATAGAAAACCCTGACGGTTTAAACGGCAATATTATTTTTACTGCAGTAATCGATGAGGAGTCCTATAGCAAAGGCGCCCGTTATATGGCTGAAAACAGGTCGATTGAGGCGGACTATGGCATAATTGGCGAGCCTACTATGAGCAATGTGTATATCTGGCACAAAGGCAGTATCCGTCCGGTTATTAAAATCAAAGGACGCTCAGCCCATGCATCTACTCCTGAGCTTGGTATCAGTGCCGTACGGGTTGCAAGTTATATTTCAAATCTTGTGGATGAAGTCCAGAAAAAGCTATTCGCCAACAGGCATCCCGTTGCAGGCAGTTCATCCATCTCCATTACAATGCTGAAGGCAGGTACTAAAGAAAATGTTCTCCCTGATATCTGTGAGATGACTATTGACCGTCGGATGATTCCGGGTGAGGATGAAAAGGAAACGATTGAAAGCATTGAAAAAATATGTAAGGATGCGGAGAAGAAATTTCCCGGGGCTTCTGTTGAAATAGATCACTATATTATAACTACCGGGCCTGCCTCTGAGGTAAAGCCGGACAGTGAAATAGCAAAAATTGCTTATGCGGCCTGCGAAGAAGTTACGGGGATAAAGCAGGTGCCGAACGGTACTGATTGCAACACTGATATGAACCATTTTATTCGGATGGGAATCCCTTGTGTGATTATCGGACCCGGTACCTTGAAAGTAGCCCATATGCCGAATGAGTATGTGGAGCTGAAGCAGCTGAAATTGGCATATAAAGTGCACGAAAAAGTTATTCGATCTTTGTTGAAATAGGAGAGTAAAATGAAAATTTCAAAAGCTACGGTCTTTACATGTGAGCAACCTCTGAAAATTCCTTTTAAACATGCATCTTCCGGTCTCGTGACGAATTTAGACGGCGTATATGTCAAGCTGGATACTGACCAGGGTATAAGCGGATACGGGGAGGTAAGAGGCAATTGTTCTTATTTTACAGGAGACACAACAGGTGCAGTGGTGTCAACAATCTGCACTGCTATTGTCCCAAAGCTGATAGGAAGGGATCCCCTTTGCATAAATGATTTGCATAACACAATCGAATCAAGCATTGTTTCTAATATGGCAGCGAAAGCTGCCTGCGATGCGGCTGTTTATGACCTTGCGGGAAAGCTTCAAAATCAACCGGTATATCAGCTTTTGGGAGGCAAGGTGAATTCACTTCTTCCATCAGAGGAAAATATCCCATTCATGCCGACTCATGAGGCAGAAAGGCTTGCAGCAGAAATCATAGCAGGTGGCAGCCGATTTATTAAAGTCCGTGTTGGTGCGCCAAGCTTTCACTACGATCTGGATAGGGTATCCGCCGTTTGGAAGGTGATAGAACAAAGCGGTTTCAGTGATGAAATTGTTTTTAGCGTTGATGCCAATCAGGGATGGAATGTCCGTGATGCCATTCGCAATATCAACAAACTGGCGGAGTATGGAGTTACAATTGCAGAGCAGCCGATAAAATTTAATTCTCCTATACGTTTAATGGAATTGAAACGCAACTGCCCTGTGAAACTTTTTGGCGATGAATCAGTAGCAACTGTGTCAGATTTTGTTCGCTATATAGAAATTGGAGCTTTGGATGGTATTCACATTAAGTTGATAAAATGCGGCGGAATTAGTAATGCCCTAAGGCTTATGCATTTGGCTGAAGCACATGAGATTGAATACATGATTGGGGGCATGGATGAAGGTATGATGGCAGTAGCAGCAGCTGTACAGTGTGCAGCAGTTGCCAATACCAACCTTTTTGAGGTACATGGGCATATGCGTAT
>JAKJCD010000158.1:0-3381 GCA_022706625.1 Bacillota bacterium
TGACCATTACCCGTGACGGGGACGATAAGGAAGCAAGGGAAGCCCATGGGCTTTACAGATCATTGATAAATAATATGGTCACAGGCGTTACAGCCGGATTCGAGAAAAGGCTCCAGCTGGGCGGTGTCGGTTACAGAGCGGAAAAGAAGGGCAATTTACTGGCCCTCCAATTGGGATATTCCCATCCCGTTGAGATGGAAGATCCGGAAGGAATAGTGACCGAAGTAGCCGCAAGTGAGGTAATCGTTAAAGGCATAGATAAGGCGCTGGTTGGAAACTATGCGGCAAATATAAGAGCAAAGAGGCCCGTGGAGCCATATAAGGGCAAAGGCTTCCGTTATGTCGGTGAAAAGGTCCTCCGCAAGGAAGGCAAGACCGGGTCTAAGAAAAAATAGAAAGGAGTGAAGAAAATGGCTAAAAAGAACAGCAGAAATGATAAGCGTTTGCAGAGGCATGAAAGAGTGAGAAAAGACGTTTTCGGCACTCCCGAAAAGCCGAGATTATGCGTTTACAGAAGCATTTCCAATATATTTGCCCAGGTGATCGATGATGTAAGCGGCGCCACACTTATATCCGCATCCACACTGGATAAGGAAATAAAAGAACAGTTTGCTTACGGCGGGAATAAAGAAGCTGCTAAAGCGGTAGGAGAGGCTTTGGGCAAAAAGGCACTGGAAAAAGGCATCGATACGGTTTGCTTTGACAGAGGCGGATTCTTATATCACGGAAGAGTAAAAGAACTGGCTGACGGTGCTCGCTCAGCCGGGCTTAAATTCTAAGAGGAGGAGGAAAAGAATGCGACATAATACCATTGATGCATCCAAGCTTGATCTTACGGAATCCATTGTGAATATCCGTCGCGTGACCAAGGTCGTAAAGGGCGGCAAGAACTTCAGGTTCAGTGTTACCGTTGTAGTGGGCGATAAGAACGGTTACGTCGGCGTAGGTCTGGGAAAAGCCCAGGAGATTCCCGAGGCTGTCAGAAAAGCCAACGAGGATGCAAAGAAAAGACTGATTTATGTTCCGACCTTAGGGACTACCATACCACATAAAACTCTGGGAATATTCGGAGCCGGCCAGGTCCTTATTATGCCTGCGGCGCCCGGTACCGGCGTGATTGCCGGCAGCTCTGTGCGTACCGTACTCGAGCTGGCGGGTGTGAAAGATGTGAGAGCAAAATCCATCGGCAGCAATAATACGGTAAACATGGCGGCCGCGACGATCGAGGGCCTCAGAATGCTGAAAACGGCAGAAAGCGTCGGCAAGCTCAGAGGGAAGACAAAGCAGGAAATCTTAGGATAGGGAGGTCACCGGAATGGCTGAAAAGAAAGTTCAAATCACTTTGGTAAAAAGCCCCATCGGCGCTTCCGAAAGCCAAAGAAAAGTATTAGAAGCGTTGGGATTAAGAAAGCTGCAGCATGCGGTAATAAAGCCCGACACCCCGCAGACGAGCGGGGCCATAGATAAGGTAAGGCACCTTGTCAAAGTTGAACAACTGTAAGAGGGAGGTGCAAAAAAATGAAATTACATGAGCTTAAGGCTCCGTTAGGAGCTGCCAAGTCTCCTAAGAGGAAAGGCAGAGGAACAGGCTCCGGTCAGGGGAAGACATCAGGAAGAGGTATGAACGGTCAGAACTCAAGGAGCGGCGGAGGTACCCGCCCTGGTTTCGAGGGTGGTCAGATGCCTCTGTACAGGCGTGTCCCCAAAAGAGGATTCACGAATATCTGGAAAAAAGAATGGGAGATTGTCAATATAGAAGCACTGAATGTTTTTGAGGACGGTACAGAGGTAACACCCGGGCTTCTTTTAGAAGCCGGTCTTGCCAAGAAGGTCGTTGACGGCATTAAAATTCTGGGCGAAGGAACTTTGGATAAAAAAATCACCGTAAAGGCTCACAAATTCAGTAAATCTGCCATTGAGAAGATTGAGTCCGCCGGTGGAAAAGCTGAGGTGATTTAATATGGAAATGCTGCGGACAGTTGCCCGTGCCTGGAAGATCGCTGACATAAGAAAGAAGATCATATTTACCCTTCTGATGTTGCTGGTATTCCGCCTGGGATCCAATATCCCCGTCCCCGGCATCGACAGAGCTATTTTGGATGATGTTTTCTCGGGAGATTTAGGGCTTCTTAGTCTCTTTGATCTGTTTTCCGGGGGGGCATTCAGTAACTTTACGATCTTTGCTTTGAGCATAACGCCATACATCACTGCATCTATCATATTCCAGCTCCTTACCATAGCTATACCTAAACTTGAGGCCATGGCTAAGGAAGGGACTGAAGGCAAGAAGAAGATCGCCCAATACACCCGGTATATGACAGTGGCCCTTGCCTTTGTGCAGGCTATCGGAATGACAGTGGGCCTTTTCAGGCAAGCCGTGCCGGACAAGAGCTTCTTCAACATAGCAGTTATAGTACTGGTCTTGTCTGCCGGCACCGCCTTCTTAATGTGGCTTGGTGAGCAGATTAATGAAAACGGTATCGGAAACGGCATCTCGCTTATCATTTTCGGTGGGATCATTGCAAGATTTCCCGGAGCTATACATTCTACCTGGCTGTCCTACAAGGCAGGTGAAGTGGGGCTGCTTTCGATCATACTGTTCATTATTTTCGCATTGATAGTTGTGGTCGGGATCGTTTTGGTCCAGCAGGGGCAGAGAAAAATCCCGGTGCAGTACGCAAAGCGCGTAGTGGGAAGAAAAATGTACGGCGGCCAGAGCACACATATCCCTATGAAAGTGAATCAGGCCGGGGTCATCCCTGTCATATTTTCACTTTCGATGCTGCAATTCCCGCTGACACTGACATATTTCTTCCCGGGAACTGCATTCAACAGTTTTGTTACCAAGTGGCTTTCTCATGCGGGGAACCCCGGAGTGTGGGTGTATGCTGCATTCAATATCATTCTTATCGTATTTTTTACCTACTTCTATACATCGGTTACATTTAACCCCCTTGAAGTAGCCAATAACATGAAAGCTAACGGAGGATTTATCCCGGGTATACGGCCGGGAAGGTCTACAGTAGAATATTTGAACAAAGTAATGACGAGGATCACCTTTGTCGGCGCTATTTTCCTCGCTTTGGTAGCTACGATGCCAACACTGATCCAGGAGCTCACCGCTCTTAAGATCGGTTTTGGCGGCACTTCGCTGCTTATTGCGGTAGGTGTGGGACTGGATACCATGAAACAGTTAGAGACGCAGATGGTGATGCGCAACTATCAGGGCTTCCTGAAATAGAAAGAAGGATCGCATAAATTGTACAGGCTAATATTATTGGGCCCTCCGGGAGCCGGCAAAGGCACGCTGGCAGACAACCTTACCGATAGATTTAATGTGCCGCATATTTCCACGGGTTCCATCCTGAGAAGGAATATTAA
>JAKJCD010000158.1:3391-3680 GCA_022706625.1 Bacillota bacterium
TCTCCGATGAGATCGCCATGAGGATCGTGGAGAACAGACTGAAAGAGTACGATTGCAAAAACGGTTTCCTTCTGGATGGTTTTCCAAGAACGGTGAATCAGGCGGAACAGCTTGACAGATATTTGGATGCTAACGGGATCAGTGTCGACAAGGTGATCGATCTTGTGGCGGATGAGGAGTTGTTGATGGAGCGGATGATCGGCAGAAGGGTTTGCAAATCCTGCGGGCGGATCTATCATATCACCGCTATGCCGCCGAAGACAGAAGGAGTCTGTGATTTCTGCGGCGG
>JAKJCD010000159.1 GCA_022706625.1 Bacillota bacterium
TTTTAATCAAAACATCACCTTCAACATTGTGGAAGATATTCCCGATGGCGAGAAGTCGAAATATGAAGGCTATGCCCTGCGCTTCGCTCCTCTTTCTGAAAATGCCGTAAAGGAGAACTGGAGCGGTAAGCTGGGGGACGGTGGTGGAGGCTCTACAAAGTTTACCCTGCTGGGCTATATACAGGCCGGTTTACCCAAAGAACTGCAACTGTTCAAACCCGGAGATGATCCCGAAAGCGACGAGCCGGAGCTGACGCTTGGCTTCAAGCTCTCCGCGCCGGTGACCGAGGTGAAGCTTGGTGGATTGCCGCTGGAGGGGCTTTTGGGCACTTATTCTGCGACATTTACATTTGAAGATGAGAGCGATACCTATAACTTTACCTTCATGTATTATGAAGGGCAATTGGTATTTAAGCCAGAAAGTGATGATTTTGGCACCGCTTTCTTACTTTTGCCGGGGCCGTATGAATATAACCCGTCCACCGCTACGGCGACTTGTGAAGCGCCAAGTGATGCTTTGTCTTTTTCTACTCATGTTAGATTCATTTCCGAGGAAGGCGCGGTTCGTTTTTCAAGCGACAATACTGTGGAAGATATTAAAGAAGGGAGAACTTCAACAGTCTACGGAGAGGGCATTAAAACTGATTAGGGCAATACTTGCCCTCTCTTATCAAATAATTTTAAGGAGGCTTTTCTTATAAAAAAAGCATTGATTATTTTCTTATCGTTGGCACTCGCACTCTCCCTCGCCGCTTGCAGCGGGGGTGACGGTGGCAAAGCTCCGTCCAAAAGCCCTTCGCCTACCGAATCGAGCAAGACTCCCTCCGACGAGGCGAGATCGGACGAAAACAGGTATTACGGTATCGGCGAGGCGGCCGAGGCAAACGGACTTTCCGTTACAATTGATAAAGTTGCAGTAGCCGAAGCGAATACCACTCTTGAAAAAGCAAAGGACGGCTTTGAATATATTAAAGTCTGGTTTACTTTCAAAAACATATCTAACGAAACGATAGAATCACCGAAGGCGAAGGCATTGTATATTGTGTATACCGAGGGGGCCACAGGTGATGACAGCGATATGAAATCGGAGGAAAATTCACAGGTTATGCTTGAAGTCGCTGACCGCAATGAAAGATATATGTCAAGAGTTGACCTGGCACCCGGTGAATCCACCGGCGGCTGGATGATATATCAGTATCAAGCCGACAAAAGCGAGATTACCATGCATTATTACGCCGGATTTGTCAACGTTGCTCCGGATTTGCGGTTCAAATTTGCGGTTGAATAAGTTTTAAGGAGGATTTACAAAATGAAACGAAGACTATTGTCCCTTATTCTGACTGCCATAATGCTGCTGTCGGCTATGGCAGGACTTACAGGCTGTTCGTCTGGCGACGGTTCAGCTTCAGGCAAGGTATCACCTAAGTCGGAAAAGAAAATCGGCAACGCGAAACGGGACGGCGTTGAAATCATCATTCCCGCCGGAACCTTTGAAAAGGCCGTAAATGTGAGTATCGGTATAGCCGATGAAAACGAGATAGCGGCTGAGGATGGCGCGAGCTACCTTTTCTCTCCAATAGAGCTTACATCTGACGGAGGCGAGCATACTCTCGGCGAGACGGTTACGGTAAGAATAAAGCTTCCGAAGTCCGTCAGTGAGGACGATTATCTCACGATCATGGGTGCGTATTACAACGGAGAAAGATGGGAATACATACTCCCTGATGCTAAAGCGATTCAGAATGGGTATTTACAGTTCGGCACTCCACACTTCTCACGCTTCGCTGCGGTGAAGCTCGAAAAAGAAAAGGCGCTCGACAAATACGCCGAAACGCTTGCGACGCAAAAAGTCACAGGGTCGAAGCCGAGTGAAGAGCTTACGGACTGCTTCACCCAAACGCTGGACAGTTTGGGTTTCACGGACGAGACTGTACAGGGCATTATCATGCAGAAGATTGCGAAGGAGCTGCATAGCTCCGCCGCGTTTATCACCAACGCGAAAAACGGAGATATCGGCGATATTGCCGGACAGGGCGCAGAGCTTGTAGCAGGGGCTATTTTGAAATCCATTGGCGACAAGAAGGTTGTCGAACAGCTGAAAACATACGCCGGAGGAGCAACATCAGGAGCTGTCGCGGCTGCTTTGAAATTATATGAGGGTGGCGACTACAAAGAGGCATCCAAAGAGTTTGTTTATGCGGCGTTGGACGTTATCCCCGCAGCAAAGCTCGGCAAGGCCGTTGTTGAGGCTACGAAAGCCGGAGCCGAGATGTGGCAGGATTATTCTGTTGAGAGCGCTTACAATGTATATCTTAAACAAAATATCGCTTCTGACGGAAATATTTCCGCCGATAGCTGGGACACCATATTTTTCAACATGGGCAGCGGTCTTGACTATATGCAGCGTGACTACCGCACGGCATATGCGAAAGCAAGCGGGAAAACGCTGAAGGAGATCGAAGCGGATAAGGAATTGAAAAACAGGCTTGACAATCAAGTGGTAAATGAAGTGAAGCGCAGCTTCATGTCCCGGTATACAAACGGCAACGCGATTGCACAAGAAAAGGATCGTATCAAGGAAATGCTTGCAACCTTTGATGCCTACGGTCTGCTGTCATGGAGCAATCTTCTGAAGTTCCCCGTAGATATGGACTATGCGACAAGAATAGATTCGCTTATGAAAATACGCGAAAATATCCTCGATCTTGTCGGAGGCGACCGTTTAGTATTCGGCTCGAATGAAGACGTGATCGAAGGTAAATTGGCGGAAGCCATTTATAAATGGCTGCAATGCGGCAAGGACAGGGGTAAGTTTTACGACTGGATGCGCGAGAAGGGGTATCTTGCAAGTCCGAAGGAAACAATCGGCTATTGGAAGTTAGTTCGGTCGTTTGAAAATGACTTTATGAAAAGCGCATCAGATGAATATTATTCCAGCACATGGAGCGGCGGCAGCGGCAGCTATGCCTACAACTGCAAGTTTATCGGGCATCATTGGTATACAGCAAGCACGCACGACGACTGCCACGGTGAATTTGTCAATAATTCTGGAACTGCAAGTTCACCGAAGGATAGTTATTTAGGTGGCGAGAAGGTCACAATCGATTTAAAAATATCGGCAGAAACATCGTCTAATATCTGCTTTCATCTTGGCGCTTCGTTGGGAGCAAGCATAACGCCCGTAAACCATGACGATCCGTTTGTTAGCTACGGCACAAACATGGATTTATGGGAAGTAGTTGAAAATCCCCAAAAATCCCGTGTGAGTACAAATAAGAACGATACAAATACAGGATATGTAGGAGGAGAACTCACCGTTGGCGGCGAAATGCCGAGCGGCTATGCTAATGGAGATAAAGTCTATATCCTTATCAGCATGGCCGGCGGAAACAACTTGATAACGACAGCTTATGAATACGAGTGGATCAAGAAATAAACGGGAGGTGGGTTCATGGCAAAGAAGAAAACTGAAAAAAACATCCCCCTGCCCATCCTGATCATAATCTGCGCCGTGCTGCTGTTTGCCATATATACCAGCGTCAGCATCATTGCACTGGCGATATGGGGCGACAGCGTTATGGGCACGGTGGACAGCTACGAATCTAGACTGGATGACACGAATGCGGAGCCAAATCGCTCACGAACC
>JAKJCD010000015.1 GCA_022706625.1 Bacillota bacterium
CTGCCAATGTCCGTCAATTCTTTCAGACGGATATGGGTTCTTTTAAATTAAAAGCTACGATTATCGCCGATGCCGAGATCGTCGCCGACGGCATAGCCCTTTCAGTATGCGAGGGGAGGCATAAAAACGTACAGATTTTAGTATCTCAGGCAGCGGATGAGCTCCTTAACATACAGGGAATAAAGGCCAGTTTTGTTGCCGGCAGCAGCGAAGACGGCATTACTGTTGTAAGCGCCCGCTCCTTAGGCGAGGTCAATGTTCAGACTATTATGGAAAAAATGGGAGGCGGCGGACATTTAGCCACTGCGGGCACTCAGCTGAAACAACCCTTGGAAGAAACCGTTGAAGAGCTCAAAGAACTGCTTCGTGTAATAGATAAGAACGGAGGACTATAGTCATGGAAGTGATATTGCTTCAGGATGTAAAAGGTGTCGGAAAAGCAGGCAGCATAGCCAAGGTAAGCGACGGTTATGCAAGAAATCTTTTAATACCGAAAGGGTTGGTAAAAGAAGCAACACAGGCAAATATGCGCCAGCTGGAACGGATCAATAAGGCTAACGAAGAAAAGATAACAGAGAATACCGAAGCTGCCCGGGCAGCGGCAAAGAAGATAGCCATGCTCAGGGTCACCATTAAAAGCAAGGGCGGAGAAGGAGGAAGACTTTTCGGGTCCGTTACTACTAAAGATATTTCAGACGCACTGAAAAAGCAGCACGATATGGAGATCGACAAGAAGAAATTTATCCTTGAAACCCCGATCAAGCACACAGGAGAACACATAGTCGATATCAAGCTGTTCACGGATATAACAGCAAAACTCAGAGTAATCGTTGAATAAACTGCAGGATGGTGATATGAGCCAAATGGAACGGGTCCCCCCTCATAGTGCTGATGCGGAAAAATCCGTATTGGGATCGATAATATTGGACAAAGAAGCTCTCTATGAGGTTCTTGAAATTCTTAAAGCCGAAGACTTCTACAGTGATATGCATCGGGAGATCTATCAGGCTATCATAGCTCTTTACAGAAAAAACGAGCCAGTGGATATGCTGACGGTATCAGAAGAGCTTAAGAAGAGAAACACTTTGGAGATGGTCGGAGGAAGAAGCTACATAGCGATGCTGTCTTCTATGGTGCCTTCAACTTCAAATGCCGCCCAGTATGCCGGGATAGTAGGGGAAAAGGCTGTGCTTAGACGCCTGATCAATGTCTCCTCGGAAATAATGGAACAGGCTTATCGTGAAAAAACCGAGCCGGAAACGGTTCTGGATCACGCAGAGCAGGCAATCTTTGAAATTGCGCTGTCACGGCAGAAAAAAGACTTTGAGCTCCTGAAAGAAGTCTTATATACTAATCTAAACCGGATCGATGAGGTTTCCAAACTTGACGGAGGGCTGACAGGGATCACCTCCGGCTTCAGCGAGCTTGATAAAAAGACTTCTGGCCTGCAGAAATCTGATTTGATAATTATTGCCGCCAGGCCCAGCATGGGCAAAACCGCTTTTGCCCTCAATGTTGCTACACAGGCGGCCTTGAAAGGAAAAGCCGGGGTCCTTGTCTTCAGCCTTGAGATGTCAAAAGAGCAGCTTGGTCAGCGCCTTCTTGCGATGGAAGCCCGAGTTGATATGCAGAAGCTGAAGACAGGTAAATTAGAACACTCCGATTGGGATCAGATCTCCTCAGCCATAGACAAATTGTCGTCAGCAAATATTTACATAGATGATACTCCCGGGATCAGTATTTTGGAAATGAAAAATAAAAGCCGTCGCCTGAAAGCGGAAAAAGGACTGGATCTCATTATTATCGACTATCTTCAGCTCATGTCTTTAGGAGACAGGGTCGAAAGCAGGCAGCAGGAAATCACCGCTTTGTCCAGATATCTGAAACAGCTTGCCAGGGAGATGGAATGTCCGGTAATAGTGCTTTCCCAGCTGTCCCGGGCTCCGGAGCAAAGGTCTGATCACAGACCGGTCTTATCTGATCTTAGGGAATCCGGATCCATCGAACAGGATGCCGATATAGTAATGTTCCTGTATCGGGACGAATACTATAACCAAGAGACGGATAAACCTAATATCTGTGAAGTCAATATTGCAAAACAGCGGAGCGGCCCGACAGGTATGTTTGAAATCACCTGGCTTGGAAAGTACACGAGGTTTGTGGATACAAGCCGTATAACAGAATAGTTATAAAGAATCGGAGGGAAAGCATGATCACTAAGCAAATGTACATGAACGAAATTCTGGCCATGGATGACAGAATTGCCGATATTCTTACCGATTTCGGCCTTGATTGCCGGAGCTGCTCCGGAGCGCAAAGTGAAACTCTTGAGGAAGCTGCCAAGGGCCATGGTGTGATACTGGAGGATCTGATCAATGCGCTGAACGAAGCTGTTAAAGCCTAAAGTAAAAAAAGCCGGAAGAAGACAGGCGGGAGAAAATGGTATTTACACGGGAAAAGATAACAAACTATTATCTTCACGATACAGCAGTGGAAAATGTATTCATAAACGAATTTGTTCCCGATGCCCCAGGCAATTTCGTAAAGACTTATTTATTTGCACTGATGTATGCCAATATACGTGTTTCTATGAGCAATGAAGACATGGCAAAGCAGCTTTCTCTGCCGATAGAAGAGATTCTTGCGGCATGGACTTACTGGGAAGGCAAGGGTATCGTTCGAAAGCACTACCCCGATCCGGCGGAACGTCTTCATTATCGGGTGGAATTTATTGATCTCAAAGAGAAGATTTACGGAAAAAACGGAAAAACAAAGAGCAGGACGGATAAACTTCCGGAAGGTTTAAAAGGCATCATCAGCGATAAAGACCTAAAAGAAATGTACAGTCGCATCGAACAACTCACCGGACGTCTTTTCCAGGGAAAAGAGCCTATGGCTATCATGGATTGGATAAAGGATTACGGCCTTTCGACGGAATTCATTTTGTATGCCTATGAATACTGTGTGAAAAAACAGAATAACAGCAGGCTGAACTACGTGGGAGCAGTGGTGAAGGGATGGGCCGAAAAAGGGCTGAAAACAACAGCTGACATCGAAGAGCATCTTCTGGAAAACGATAATCGGCACTATTTATATAAAAGGGTCATGAAAGCCTTGGGTTTCTCGCGCAATCCCACGGAGGAGGAAAAGCGCATTATGGACACCTGGTTTGACGATTTCTCCCTTGATATTAATAAAGTTCTCTCTGCCTGCAAGAAAACCAGCGGCATTTCCAACCCCAATATAAATTACGTCAATACGGTGCTTACTTCTAAAAGCAAAGCAAACACGGGAGATGCAAAAGAGAGTGGGGGAGACAGCCTGATCCCTGCAGTGATGAGGTCGTATGAGACCGACAGGGCGGCTAATGAAGCGGCAGCGGCAGAAAGGCGCAAAGAAGTCTATAAAGCAGTACCGAGGATAAGTGAAATCGAAGAAGAGAGCAGAAAAATCAGCATGGAGATCTCAAAAAAAATGCTGTCTAAAGGGGCTTCTGCCGATATAAAGGAGCTTAAGAATCGCTTTGATGCTTTGATGAACGAAAAATCTTATCTCTTGACGGATAATAATTTTAAGATCGATTACATGGAAATACAATATACCTGTCCACTATGCAAAGACCTTGGGATACTGGACAGCGGGGCAAGGTGCTCCTGCTTTGCACGCAAGCTGTCGAGCTTTGGAAAAAAGGTTTGATAAACCGGGTATCAAGTTGTATAATTAATGAACTATATGTTAGCGACAACGTTTTAAAAACGATTTGGAGGCGCATATGGCCGAAATCCCTGAAAACGAATCGACCATTTCAACCGGGGAAGAGAAAACCTCTATAATAAAAAACAGCGGAATAAGAGATACAGAAAAAAACAGTATCTCCGTTTGGTGTACGGAAGATATAGATGAAGGCCTCGAAAGCGCAAACCGCAGGTTCATCCGTCAGCAGGCAAAGTATCAAATAAATCGTTTCATAGAGGACAAGCTGGAAGGATCAGAGCTTGCGACAACGGATGATATCGATGAAGCTCTGGACAGGATCATCAGGGAAAGACAGCTAGAGCGTGATAAGTTCAAGGATGCTGTGCCCACCGGTAAAAGGGGCAGAAGAAAGCAAAAGCAGGTCCGTGCCGATAATAGACTGGATCTTTTTATAGATAAGGTTTTAGAGGGCGCCATTACAAAAATAAGCGATGTTTACACGGGACTGCTTGTAAAGATGCAGCCTCTGACGGGCCGGATCAAAGTAAAGGAAGCTGCTCTTTCCGATAAAATGGCAGCTGCTGTAGACAGGGTCGATTTTTGCATAGACAATGCTATCGACATGACATCGCAGAGGATCATTTTAGTAATAGAAAAGCAGAGAGAAGCAAGAAACTGGTGCGAAGCTCACAAGCACCGGCTTCTTGGAGCTGTTGCGGTACTGGCGATTTTTGCCGGCTCCGCATCTTTGTTTGTCGGGCATATCACTGCCTATGAATACATGTACAACGGGAAGGTCATAGGTATCGTAAAAAATCAGCAGGATGTGTATAAAACAATTGATATCATTGGGGACAAGCTAACCTATGCTTACGGTGCGGAAATTATCATCGACAAAGAAAAAGATATCAGTTTCCGTAAAGTCATCGGCACCGGCATGCAGCTTGACAGCAAAGAAGATGTGCTGAACCAGTTTACATATTTACGTGACATGAATGCCACAGCATATGCCATCAATGTCGATGGCAAGCAGAAGGCTGTTCTTTATAGCAGGAAGTGTGCAGAAAAAATATTAAAAGACATCCAGAACAGCTACCTTAGCAGCAGCAGCACCATATCCTATGAATCTGTAGGGTTTGCGGAAAATGTAGATATCGTTGAGGTAAACACAAAGATCGGAAATATCCAAAAAGAAGAACAGGTATTAGAGTACATGCTCACAGGCGCCGTGCAGATCAAAACCTATGAAGTCAAATCCGGAGATACCTTCGGTGAGATCGCCAGGAGTTTGGGGCTTACCTCGGAAGATCTTCAGGCAGCCAACCCGGGAGTCAACCCTTCCAGGCTGCAGATCGGCCAGAGCATTATCCTCAACAGGGTCTGCCCTGTACTGACTGTACAGACAACGGAGATCGCCGAATATACGGTTCCTATTGATTATGAAATAACTTACGAGGAAACATCAGCCCTTTATAAAGGGGAACAGACGGTAAAATCTTCCGGAGTGAAGGGGCAACGGCAGGTAGTCGCTCAAATAGTGCGCAATAACGGGGATGAGGTCAGCAGGAATGAGCTTAGTTCAAAAATCATCAGTGAACCGAAAGCTCAGGTCGTGCTTAAAGGCACTAAAGATCTGCCTCCGCTGATAGGCACCGGCAGCTTCATCTATCCCACCAGAGGAACTCTGACCTCCAGATTCGGACCAAGATGGGGAAGAATGCACAACGGCATAGACCTGGCCGCACCGGTGGGCACCAAGATCCGGGCAGCCGATGGCGGGGTTGTAATATCGGCAGGCTGGGAAGGAGCTCTCGGTTACTGTGTACGCATTAATCACGGTCAAAACAAAACTTCGGTATATGGGCATTGCAGCAAACTATTTGTAAAAAAAGGAGATAAAGTATATAAGGATCAGCATATCGCCAATGTGGGGAGCACCGGCAGGAGCACCGGCTCTCATCTCCATTTTGAAATACATATAAACGGTGTTCCGAAAAACCCCCTGAAGTACCTTAACTGAAGCCCTTTTACAAAGCAAGGAGAAAAAAATGGAATGCAAAAAGGTATTGATTATAGAGGATGAAAAATCGATAGCGGATATTATTCAATTCAACCTTAATAAAGAAGGATTCGAAACTGAAACAGCTTACGATGGAAAAACCGGTTTGGAAAAAGCTCTGTCCTCCAAGCCGGATCTTATACTGCTTGATGTTATGCTGCCGGTGATAGATGGTTTTCAGGTATGCAAAAAAGTCAGAGAAAGCAGCACGGTGCCTATAGTCATGCTCACGGCAAAGGAGGAGGAAGTAGATAAGGTCCTTGGTCTTGAGCTCGGAGCGGACGACTACATCACCAAACCTTTCGGCATGAGAGAGCTGATTGCGAGGATCAAGGCAAACATACGCCGCACCGATCTTATGAACAGCCTACAGGACGCTCCCGCCAATGTCCGGGTGTTCGGAAACCTTGCTATCGATCTTAACCGTTATGAAGTAAGAAAGGACGAGACCCCGCTGGAGCTTACTCTGAGGGAATTTGAACTCCTAAAGTACCTTGCCGAGAGGGAGAACAGAGTATTCTCAAGGGAACAACTGCTTGAAGAGGTATGGGGTTACGAGTATTACGGCGATATCCGGACTGTAGACGTTACCGTACGCAGGCTTAGGGAAAAGCTTGAAGACGATTCCAGCAATCCGGCATATATCATGACAAAACGCGGCATCGGCTACTATTTCAGGAGGCCTTGACACAATGTTCATGAAGAGGAAATGGAGCAGCATCCGCTTCCGGATAGTGCTCATTTATTTTTTGCTTGTGTTCATTGCAATGACCGTCATAGGCGTGTTTATAATGAGCCAGCTTGAAGCCTATCAGATGGAGCTGATCCGCAGTAATTTTACGAAAATCGTTCAGGAGAGTGTAATTTCACTTCAGGAGTACGATGATTTCAGCCGGTATAAAGAAGAAATACAGGCGGACATCCAGTCTTGGGCTGAAAGCCTGAGAGAAGAAATGTTCGTTGTCGATGACGACTTCGTAATAATCGCATCAAGCAATTCCAATTACATCGAAAAGAGCGGGCTGGATCTTTTAGACCAAAGCATTCTGGTTCGTGGCATGTCCGGTGAGATAGCCGAACAGGATGGCATCCTGGCATCGGGGATCCCTGTTAAAACAATGGTGTTTCCTATTGAAAAAGATGGTAAAATTAAAGGCTTAGTGTGTTTACGCGCTGATATCTCAAGTGTGTACAAGACTCAAAAACAATCCCGTGCAGTTTTTTTGCAGGCTATGTTTGTAGCTTTGCTTCTAACCGTAGTGTTAGGTTTCTTTATTGCACGGAGCATCACAGTACCGATCAACGATGTTACCGAAAAAGCAAAGAAAATGTCTCAAGGTGATTTCAGCCAGGAGGTCAGCGTAAGGTCCGATGATGAGATTGGACGACTGGCAGAAATGTTTAATTTACTGAGAGAGAAACTGGATTATACCCTTGCGGAAATCAACAGTGAAAAAAACAAGCTGGAGGCTATCTTAAAGAATATGGCAGATGGACTGCTTGCTGTCGATACTGAGGGCCGCATCATTCTTGCCAATCGCGCCGCTATGCAAATGCTTGGCATGAAACAGCAAGAGATGGAAAAGAGGACCTATGATGAAATCATGTCGGATTTCAGCGAGGAACTGATGTTTGAGCACATCAGAGAAAACTGTCTGGAGAGGGGATACCATAAAACCATTGAGAAAGCAGGACGTTTTTATGATGTACGTTACGACCGTTTTAAGGATGAAAGCGGCCGGGATACAGGCATGATCGTGGTGCTTTTGGATATCACCGAACAGCAAAAACTGGAGAACATGCAAAGAGACTTCGTAGCCAATGTTTCTCATGAATTAAAAACTCCTCTGACTACTATAAAGAGCTATACTGAGACGCTGGTAAACACGGAAATCAACGATTGCAGAACTATCGGGCAGTTTTTGAATATTATCGACGAGGAAGCAGATCGTATGAATCGTTTGGTGAGGGAACTGCTGCAGCTGTCAAAGCTGGACAACAAACAGGAGAAATGGTTTAAAAAAGACACGAATCTCGTAAATGTGGTCAAGGCAGCATTGATAAAAGTAGAGATGACCGCGGCGAACAAACTGCTTGCGATAAACTGCCATTTTGATCCTAAGCAAAAGGTCATGACTGTCATTGACCGGGACAGGATCGACCAGGTGCTGCTTAATATATTATCTAATGCGATCAAATATACGCCGAAAGGCGGCCATATCGATGTGGATATTTATAAGGAAGAGGATTGGGCTAAAGTACAGATCAGCGACAGTGGTATAGGCATAGCAGAAAAAGAGATCTCCCGAGTTTTTGAGCGGTTTTACAGGGTGGATAAAGCCAGGTCAAGAGAGATGGGAGGTACCGGGCTGGGACTGTCTATCGCAAGGCAGATAATAGAGGATCACGGCGGCGATATCACTATCCAAAGCAAGCTTAACCACGGGTCTAAGGTCACTATAAGCCTGCCGCTTTCTTCAACCCGCGGTCAGCAGAACATCGAGTAGAAAACCAGGCAAAGGCAATGTAAGCCAACGGGCATAGGACATCCTCCTTCCGCATAGGGATATAAGAGCCTCAACTGAGGCTAAGGAGGGAGAATATGCATAATCTGCTTATTGAAGACAGAAAACAGATTTCGATCACCGAGGTATCTGACGTAGACAGTTTTGATGAAGAGACAATCCTTCTTTCACTGCATGGCGGAGGGTTGATTCTTAAAGGGCAAGGCCTGCATATCCACAAACTGGACGTCGATGAAGGTAAGGTCATAATAACAGGCATGGTGAATTCCGCCGCATACACAGCTAAAAGAGATAAAACAGAAGGCGGTTTTCTTAAAAAGCTTCTGAAATGAGCCAGCTGATACGGGATCAGATCTTTACTTTCTTTGTTATGTTTTTCTGCGGAGCGAGTATAGCTATTTTTCGGCAGCTATATAGATCTTATCAAAAGGAAAAACATGCAAGGCGCTCTTTTTTTGCTCTTCAGGAATTACTGTTTTGGGTTTTCGCTGCGCTTTTGACTTCCGCGTGTCTGTATTATGCCGACTATGGAGCCGTTACATTCCATGGGTCCTTAGGTTTTGCTCTTGGAGCTTTTTTGTGGTATAATATTCGCGCTACCGATACTACAATTGACAGCGATATGAGGGAGTCATATGCCAAAGCGGCGGGAAAGCAAAGAGTTTAATAACCGTCAAGTGATCGATATAGAAGCTGCAAGACAGAAACGGAAGGAGCGGCGAGAGCTTTCCGCTGCCGGCAGAGCGCTGAAACAGACAGAAGAAGAACCGACACGCCGTCGTAGCATTAAGAATTTACGCCGAAGGATAATCTATGGCTTGGCCCTTATTGCCGTCGCCGTAATAATCGGGACCTCGGTTTTTAATGTAATCTCACTGAAGATGGAAGAAGCACATGCCAAGGCAGAGCTTTCCGCTTTGGAAGCGGAGAAAAAGGCTCTGCAGGAAGAGCTGTCTGTAGTCGACAGCAAGGAATACATCGAGCAGCAGGCAAGAGAACAACTGCGAATGATTCAACCCGGAGAGACTCTCTACGTCCTTAAAAAGAGAGAGAAGGCGGAGGATGAAACCGCAAATTAAGCAAATAATAATAGTAGAGGGCCGGGATGATGAGAGTGCAGTAAAGGCAGCCGTTGATGCTCATATTATCGTAACGAACGGTTTTTCTATCGGCAGAAAGACATGGGATCTCATAGAAAAGGCCTATCAGGGACCGGGTATCCTTATATTTACAGACCCGGATTTTGCCGGTGAAAATATCCGTAAACGAATTAAAGAACGGTTTCCGGAAAGCTGTCATGCCTATCTGCCCAAGGAAGATGCTAAGAAGGGCGAAGATATAGGCATTGAAAACGCTTCCGCGGAAAATATAATAAGAGCACTGCAAAAAGCGATGAGCACTCCTTTTAAACCCAAGGATCTTTTTACGGTGGGAGATCTTCTTTTTTTTGGTCTTGCGGGTACAAGAGAAGCCGGTAAGCGGAGGGAGCTTATGGGCAGGACGTTGGGTATTGGCTCCTGCAATGCAAAGGCCTTTTTATCCCGCCTTAATGGATATAGTATTTCAAAGGAGGAATTCTATCGGAATGGACAAGCTCTATTCAAGGGCGACGGCCCGCCGGTTGATAAATGATTACGATCTTGATATTTCCAAGAATCTGGGGCAAAACTTTCTGACAGATAAAAACATCGTTGACAAAATAGTTCACGGGTCTCATATCGGCAAAGAGGATCTGGTCATCGAAGTCGGTCCGGGTATGGGGGTGCTCACAGCGGCAGCGGCAGAGCAGGCGCGCATGGTCATAGGTGTTGAAATCGATGAAAGGCTGATACCGGTTCTCCATGATACTCTTAAGGAATATGACAATATCAGGATAATAAAAGGTGATTTCCTAAAGACAGACATATTTGAATTAATAAATCAGGCGAAGAAAGATGATAAAAGAGGATTTTCCGGTGTCAGATTGATCGGAAACCTCCCTTATTATATCACAACCCCCATCATCATGAAGGTCTTGGAGGAACCGGGAGAGACCTCACAAAAAATACAAAGCCTTACTGTAATGATGCAAAAGGAAGTAGCCGGTCGGATAAGAGCCAACCCGGGAACTAAAGACTACGGAGCCCTTTCAGTAGCAATACGGTACTACTGCACGACAGAGATGGTAGCCGTCGTTTCGAAAGAGGTTTTCATTCCAAAACCAAAAGTCGATTCAGCAGTGCTGCATTTATCTGTAAGAGATGTGCCGCCGGTCGTGCTTTCGGATCCCGCTATTTTTTTTACAGTAGTCAGATCCGGTTTTGGTCAAAGGCGAAAAACATTGCTCAATTCTTTGACGGGTATCAACGGGTTGAACAAACAACAAATCCAAGCTTTGCTTGATTCGGCCGGAATCGACCCAGTACGAAGAGCGGAGACTCTGGACTTAAGCGAGTTTGCTGCTATTTCAAACCTTGTCTCCAAGGAATGGAAGGCTTAGCTCAAAGAGGTTATTGCACATGAAAAAATTAATAAAAATAGATGATCCCTGGCTTTTTTACTCGGCCGGACTGGCCTTATTGCTTAATTTAATAATAGAGAGCCTCGGAAGACAATCGTTGTGGAAAGGGATAGAATTTTTTTACGGAAACCCGAGAGTTTTTCTGTACAATACTTTTTTTATATTTGTTACCCTGAGCTTTTCGCTGATGCTGCGACGCCGGTTATTCTATCATGCGGTTTTATCGGTGCTTTGGCTTATGCTCGGTATTACCAATGGTGTTATATTGAGCTTTCGCATGACTCCTTTCACGGTGTCGGATCTGGCCCTTTTGGAAAACGGGCTGTCTATACTGCCCAACTATATGAGCACCTGGCAGATCATTCTGCTCGGAGCGGGAATAATGGTGCTTATTTCAGCATTCATACTGACATTTATTTTTGCACCAAAAAAAAGGGACATGCCCCAATATAGAAAGGGCTTACTTTTGATAATAATATTCTGCCTTGCTTTTGCCGCAGTCACAGAGGCAGGGATCAAAAGCAGAGTGTTGTCCAGCTATTTCGGAAATTTGGCGTATGCTTACAGAGACTACGGTGTAGCCTATGGTTTTCTTAATACCTGGCTGATCAAAGGTATCAAAATGCCCGGCGGTTATTCGGAGTCAATGGTCAAAAATATATTTAAGAACGGGATACCTATGGGTATCATGGCTGCAAACCCGTCTATTCCGATTTTGCTGACCGTTGAAGGGGCATCCAAAAACAGACCGAATATTGTTTTTGTGCAGCTGGAATCCTTCATAGACCCCTCCCTAATCGAAGGCATCACCTTTTCTAGGGACCCGATAAAAAACTTCAGGAATCTGCAAAAGCAAGGAGCTTCAGGATTTCTTAGAGTACCCTCTGTAGGCGCCGGCACTGCCAACACAGAGTTTGAGGTGCTTACGGGGATGAGGATCCGGGCCTTTGGGCCCGGCGAATATCCCTATAAGACCATATTAAAAGACAGGACCTGCGAGAGTGTCAGCTATATACTCAAAGATCTCGGATACACATCTCATGCGATCCATAACCACAGGGGAGCCTTTTATGGACGAAATCAGGTATTTTCAAACCTGGGCTTTGATACTTTCACATCGATAGAATATATGAATTATGTCGAGAAGACCCCGAAAAACTGGGCAAAAGACAATATTCTTACCGGGGAGATTTTAGCGGCTCTTGATTCAACCGAAGGCAAAGATTTTGTGTTTGCGGTTTCCGTCCAGGGCCATGGCAAGTATCCGGAGGATAAACAGCTTTCAGGCGAAGAGTCGGAAATCCGCGTTACAGGTGGTATAGAGGATGAGGGGTATCTCAATTCCATGGAATATTATGTCAATCAAATATATGAAATGGACCTTTTCATAGGAGAACTGGTTGAAGCATTGAAAAACTACGAAGAAACAGTGATCGTCCTTTACGGTGATCATCTGCCGGCCCTGAACCTTAAAGAAGTCGATCTGGCCAACGGCTCTGTCTTTGAAACCCAATACGTGATCGCATCCAATTATGATCTCCCGAAAATAGACGAAGATCTTGCAGCCTATCAGCTTTCATCGCAGGTTTTTGAGCTTTTAGGCATTCACAGCGGAATATTGACATGGTACCATCAGACCAGGAGCGGCAATGGTGGCTATTTAAAGGACCTGAATGTTCTTCAGTATGACATGCTGTACGGCAATAATTATATTTACGGAGAGACAAATCCTTTTGAGCCCACGAAAATGAGAATGGGCGTCAAAGAAATACGTGTAAACAAGATAATTGATTTCGGGGAAAGCATCTATGTAGCAGGAGAAAACTTTACACCGTACAGCAGGGTAGCCATAAACGGAGACTTTGTAGAAACCGTGTTTATTAATCCTTCCATGCTTCGGCTTCCGGAGCGGGTGAAAAGTAATGGCCCGGTAGAGTATAGCGTCAGTCAGGTAGGTAAATATAATACAGTTCTTTCTTCTCTTGGGGATGTAGAGTAAAAAGGGCAGGCAGCTTATTCAACTGAAAGGAGCATTGAAAGAAAGTGAAAGTCGAAAACCTTGAGCAGATAGCTAAGAAGCTTGGAAAGCAGGAAAGGGCCTGGGAAAAACCCGCGCCGGCAGTGTCTTTTTTAAAGAAACTGGTGAAAGTAAAGAAATCGAAAAAATCTTAGAGATAGTTTCTGTCTATAGTGATGACGCAATAACAGTACGGTGAAATTTCTCCGACCTTCTGTTGAAGGATATTCTTTAATTCCGCATCTGAATAGTCGCAGACGGGGTCGGCGACTACATCGAAAATGACCTTGTGTTGGCTGTATCCCGCCACCACCCGCAGGTCATGGATCTCAGCGATACCGGGGATCGCAGATATAGCCTCACCGAGACGGACATTAAGCTCTGCAGTAAGAGGATCCCTGGTATCGAGAGGATCCATATGGGCTACTAATTGTAATTGAAGATCTTCTGCGATTTCTCTTTCAATGCTGTCCACCATATCGTGGCTCGCGATCAAGTCTCCGTGTGCATCCACCTCAATATGCAAAGTAGCGAAGGTCCTGCCGGGCCCGTAATTGTGTACAATAAGATCATGGATACCAAGTACGCCTTCATAAGTCAGGACTCGTTTTCTTATTTCGTCCACGAGCTCTTTATCGGGAGGATTGCCAAGAAGAGGCGCAGCAGTCTCCTTTATCAGTTTTATTCCCGAATATATGATGAAGAGAGCCACTGCAGCACCCATTATGCCATCCAGCGGAAGATCGGTCAGTCTGCCGAGAAAAACGCTCAATAACACAGCAGAAGTGGAAATCACATCGTTGCGGCTATCCAGACCCGTTGCCTTAATTGCAGAGGACTTGATAGTTTTGCCGATCTCGATGTAGAAGAACGCCTGCCAGACCTTGATGATAATGGAAAAGGCAAGGGCAAGTACCAATAGCCAGCTGAACCGGACCGGTTCGGGCTGGTGTATTTTTGCAACGGATGTCATAAGCAGCTGTATCCCAAGGAAGATTATTATAAATGAAATGAGAACCCCGGTAAGGTATTCGATCCGAGCATGTCCGTATGGATGTTCTTCATCCGGCGGCTTTGCCGCAAACCAGATGCCGATGAGAAGAATTACGGAAGAAGATGCATCGGTCAGGTTGTTGATGCCGTCTGCAAGAATAGCGATGCTGCCGAAAAGGAGCCCGACAGCAATTTTGAGTCCGGAAAGCAGGACATTAGTGGCAATACCCACTATTGCGGCCAACCGGCCGTAGCGGCCGCGAGTCGAGGGATCCTTTACATTTTTATAGTCTTTTACAAAAATCCTGATCAAAAACTTAGTCACGGTGCAGCCTGGGCCTTTCTTTTCGGGATAGATTATTTGATTGTAACATAAAACAATGCAAAATATGTGATATAATACATTTTATTATTTGTGATGCCGGGGGAGGTCATACATGGAACTTCAGTTTGTCAAGTTCAACCCTAGCGGGAATACAACGGTACTGATTCTTGACCCTCTTTCAAGGGAGCAATATCCGGAAATAGCGGCCAAAATCATGGCTGATACTTGCCTTTCTGCTGAGCAGGTCGGATTTTTGGAGCAGGCGGACGAGTTCGGCGCCGTTGCAAAACTTCATATGATGGGGGGAGAATTCTGCGGGAATGCCTCAAGGAGCTTTGCCGCATGGATAGCCGCCGGAGGCCTGGAAGGCAAAAGACCGGACGGATTTTACGGTGAGAAGGAAATATGCATCCAGGTATCGGGTCATGCGGGAATTTTAAAGGCGAGGGTGCAAAACCAGGGGTCAGGGCATACCATAAGTGCAAAGATCGATATGCCGCTGCCCTTGCGGATACTCCACGGCCGAAATGAAGGGCTGGGTGAATATAGTATTGTGATCTATGAAGGCATAACTCATGTTATACTTTGGAGCAAGGCAGCGGATGAGCTTTACATCGACATTGCGGAAGACTTGTTGGGGAAAGAGGGTTTATCCCTTGATTGCTTCGGCGTCATGTTTTTTAACGCGAGGATAAATGAGATGATTCCCGTCGTCCGTGTTAAAGCGGTGGATTCCCTTGTATGGGAGAGCAGCTGCGGGTCGGGTACTGCGGCGCTTGCTTCGGCCCTTGCGGATAGACAGCAGGGTTCTGTTTCGAACTTAATGATAAGCCAGCCCGGGGGAGATTTATTTGTCAGTGTCGATTGGGCGGACGGTATCATGGGATGTTCATTGTCCGGGGATATTAAAATCACGGCAACCGGTACTGCATACATCGATTGAGGAAGGCTGCGGTGGATTACTTTATAGAGGAAAAGATTGAGATCATAACAGCAATGATCGAGAACAATTTGTGGTTTGTGCCGGTTTTAGCATTCCTTGCCGGATTGCTCACCTCCATGACCCCTTGCTCTCTTACCGGTCTGACTATGATCATAAGCTATATTAGCGGCACAAAAAGCTGCGATAAACGGAGGGCTCTGATACTCTCGATGATTTTTGCCCTCGGGATGGCTGTTGTCTATACAGCCTTAGGCATCGCTGCGTCGCTTTTGGGCAATCTCTTTCATCATTTGGGCATTTGGTGGTACTTATTGCTTGGTGCATTCATGGTACTTATGGCCTTGCAAATGTTTGGGGTCATTGACATCGTTCCGGAGTCTTTTGCTCATCACAGGAGCAGCAGAAAGGGCTTCGCCGGCGCTTTTTTTACGGGGATGCTTGGAGGCTTCTTTGCTTCCCACTGTGCACTTCCGGTGCTTTTAGTGCTTCTTGCTATGGCTGCTGAAAGCGGTACCGTGGTCAGGGGCGCATTTATGCTTTTACTTTTTGCTATGGGACACAGTGTTTTTGTTGTGATAGCGGGAACATCGGCATCGATCCTGGAAAAAATGGCTCACGATAAAAAATATGATATCTTAGTAAAGATGATAAAGATATTGATCGGCACCGTCATGCTGATTTTAGCAGCCTATTTGATATATCTTGGTTTTTATGACCTTCATTGAATTATGACCTTAAGGAGGTACTCATGGAAAGCTACACCGCACTGAGAAGATCTTCATTTAAGAAAGACTTTTCAAAATTCACCATTGTTGTCGCCCTTTGCATCATTGCTTATTCTCTGTATAAAATGGATCTGAAATTTGCCCTGCTCGGAGCTGTTGCAATTTACGTGACTCTTTACAAAAAGGATGTGATCATAGATGAAAATGGCATGACGACACAATATCACGCTATTTTTTATAATAAGAGCAGGACATATAACTTTTCGGATTTTAGCGAACTCCGGGTGCAAAGGACCGGCGGGCCCGAGATGATCATAGGCTTTGTAAGAAAAGGAATGAATACCAACTGCTTATTCACTTCTGACGACGGAGAAGGGGTTATTCGGCTTGCGACAGAGCGCAATCCCCGAATCGCCGTAAGAGAGATCAGGCTAAGAAGAAGACCCGGATTTTAACTAGAACAAACCTTTCAAAAAGAGTAAAAGGTAGTTGTTGTCATAAAGGACCCCGGCAATTTTAGAAGACTCAAGGGTTGTAATAAGACTGTCCCCGGGAAAAAGGCTTATTATCGGGACAAGAAAGGCCAGCAGCAGGAAGATCAAAAGCAACCCTTTGACCGCGCCGGCCAGGAGTCCGAATATGCCATCGATAAAACCCAGCAAACCGTCGTTGTGTTTCTTGCTAATAAGTGAACAGAGCAGTAAAAAAATAAACCGGATGACAATTGCAACCGAAAGAAAACAGATTATCTTGAACAGATAATCACTGACCCCTGAAGCGATGGCGGCAGCCACGCTATTTTTTATGGAATCGATAAAATCTTGTAATATGGAAGGCATGCCTGCGGTAAAGGAACTTGCCGCATAGCTGCCCTGTTCGGCTGTCCGTTGGGCGATTTTATCGTAAAGTATCCCGTATAAGTTGGTATTTGCCCGAAGGAAGCCCTCCACGGCAGTGTAGCATACAAAGCTGAGGGCAATGGACAGGATCCAGCCGAGGGTATGTAAGAATGTATGTACAAACCCGCGACGGAAACCCGCAGCTGTAGAAATTACAAAAATCAAGGCCACTACTATATCCATCCACACGGCACCCACCTCCCTCCGTCATATCGGACCGGGCATGAACATATATCTATACTACCAATTCATAGGAATAAATACAAGATTAATAACATATATGCGGGAGGTTGTGAGGATGAGCTATAAGAAGTACGCAAGGACGTTTGTGATGATGGAGGGGCAGACTGCCGATTTTGCCGCTCGCGAAGCTCCGGTCAAGGGATACCTGAAAATCGAAACGGGAAATAATAAAGGAGCTCTGCGCTGCGTTGTGCAAAATCTTAAATATTATAGCAGCGGAGATTATATATACAAACTGATCTTGTTTGGAAAGAATGAGGACAGGACTATCAACGCAGTGCTGGGAAGCCTATCCGTCAACCGTTACGGAAACGGAGAAACTTATTTTCGATTCGATCCGCTGGATATGGATGGGAAAGGAAGCCGTTATGATGATTTTAGCGTCGCAGTGGTAGCAGCAGTTTCGGGCAGTAATAAAAAAGAACCGCTGCATCCGGTACTAAAGGGTGCCATGAAAAAAAATGACGACGAATCGGAAAAAAGCGAATCCTGGGAGGAGAAGTACGGCGTACAGCTGGTGATGAAACAGCAGGAAGGATTGATGGAAGAAGAGCAAAAGCAGGAAAAGGTGAAACAAAAACCTGCAATTTACAATTCATTCTATAATGAATATCTGCTTCAATTTTGCGGATATACCTGCAAGGCAGCAAATTACTATGAAGATGTGTTCCCTTTTGAGAAAGATCTGACGGGAGCCCGTTGGAAACGGATACAAAATATAGCCAGCCTGCCTCTGGTATCTCCCGGTGCTCATTTTTATGCCACTCAATACAGGCATTTTCTCTTTGGAGCAAAGCCTGATTCAGATGGTATAGCCTGCCGCTATTTTTTTGCGGTTCCCGGCAGGTTTGTTCAGGAGGAACAGCCTGATGGAGGGCGTTCGGGTTTTGTATTTTGGCAGCCCGTTGCAGGCGCTCCGTCGTCTGAGATTCTTAACAAAGGGAGGCCGGAGGCAGGGTACGGTTATTGGATCGTAGCCGTAGATGCAGCCACCGGTGATATTATCGAAGCTCGATGAACATGCCTATTGAAATACATAACTATTTGTGATACGATAATTTGGCTGATGCGTAATTAAAATAAGCAAGGATCGTATGTTCCGGGCCTTGTAAAGTGCTGCAGGTGACAAGATGACCCCGGATTTTTTTATGAAAGAAGCATTAAAAGAAGCTGAGAAAGCCCTTGCTCTGGGAGAAGTCCCCATAGGAGCGGTGATTGAACAAAACGGCAGGATCGTAGGAAGGGGCCATAACCTGGTGGAGACATCAAAAGATCCTACCGCTCATGCCGAGATCATTGCTATACGGGAGGCAGCAGGTGTTCTCGGAGGATGGCGTCTGCCGGATTCGAATCTCTATGTCACAACAGAGCCCTGCGCCATGTGTGCTGGCGCCATTGTACTGGCCAGGATCGTTACGGTCTATATTGGAGCAATGGATAAAAAGTCAGGAGCGTGCGGTTCGTTGATGAATATACCAATGGATGAACGGCTCAATCACAACGCAAATATCAGGACAGGCATTCTCGAACAGGAATGCAGCAAGCTGATGAAAGACTTTTTCAAAGAATTGCGTAAAAAGAGGAAGTCATTATAAAGGATACATCAGGAGGAACATTATATTATGAAACGATTAGGCTCAATTCTCTGCCTTTCCTTAATTATCGTTCTGACATCATTTTCTGTAAGCTTTGCATCAGGATTCACTCTGATTAATAGCTTCCCGGAAGAAGGGGATACAGATCTAACACCGCAAAATGTTGCGATCAAACTGATTTTTTCCGAAAAAATCAGTGATCCGGTTGCTATAGCGGCTAATGCGGATCGATTCGTCATTGTCGATACCGAAGGAAAGGCGGTGGAATTTGAACCCCTTTATAACGAAACTAAATATCCCAATGAAGTCTGGCTGCAGATAAGTAAAACGCTGACACAAAATACAGCATATAAGGTTACTGTCTTGGAGGGTTTGCAAAGCAGTGAGGGTAACGTACTTGAAAAGGCATTCACATTGAATTTTACTACCCGCAACACGGAAACCGACAGTAAAGGATACATGGTACTTATGGTGGTAATGGTCGTCGGCATGATGGGATTTACCATATTTGATACGAGGCGCAAGCTAAAGAAGGAAGCAGGCAAAAAAGAAGAAGAGCAAAAGGTCAACCCCTATAAAGAAGCTAAACGAACAGGAAAAACGGTTCAGCAGGTAGTAGCCCGCACTGATAAAGAAAAGGCTCAGGCAGAAAGGCGGAAGGCCAAAGTAGCGAAAAGGCAGAGTGCTCATGTCAAAAATGAGGAGAAGCCGTCAAGGCCCGGAGTCAAAAGGGTAAAGAAAGCCAAACCGATTTCTGAAAAAGGCTATGCTACCCCTAAAAGCTTTATTGACGGCAGGATAGCCAGAGAACTGGCCGCAGCTAAAGACAAGGAAAAGAATAAACAGACCCAGCAAAACAAAAGCAAAGGCAGCAAGCAGCAGCAGAAGAAGAAAAAGTAGATATTATAAAAGGTAAAAAGATGAGCAGCGAACAATTCTCTCAGACGATTTCACTTACAGAGGAAATCGAAAACATCCTAAGGGAAAGGATTCTTAAGGGAGAGTACGGTATCGGCGAAAGGATCAAGGAAAGCCGTATCGCTGAGGAACTCAAGGTTAGCAGGACGCCCATCCGGGAAGCATTCAGGCAGCTGGAGAAAGAGGGCTTGATTGAATCTGTCCCAAACAGGGGATCCTTTGCATTAGGACTTACACGGCGGGACATCGAGGACATCTATGCCGTCAGGGCAGCTGTGGAAATTCTGGCTATCGAATGGGCTGTGGCACGCATAAGCGAGGGGGAACTCCAAAGGTTGCAGGATGCGTTCGACAGGATGGAGTTTTATACCGGGAAACAGGACAGCAGAAAGGTATTAGAGCTGAACAAAGTTTTTCATGAAACTATCTACAGCGCTTCAGGAAGCCGATTTTTAGCACAGATATTGAAATCCTATCAGGAATATGTTGAAAAGACAAGGAAAGCTACCGTATACCGCAGCGAAAATCTTCCTGTTATTTTGGAGGAGCACAGGCAGATTTTAGAGGCGATCAAGAGTAAGGATCAAAGGAAGGCGGTGGAGCGGATCTCATCGCATTTGGCCAACTCGAGGAAGAGGGCGGAGCAAAGCATGAAGCTTCAACAGCTATTTTAAAAAGCAAACAGATTGTATACAATAATACGATAAACAATTAACACTCATTTATACATGGCTATCTCCTGTATTTTCGTTGTTATCTAAAATGCCGAATGTTAGCATTAAGATAAGATAACGAAGCAAAACGGAGGTAGTTTTTTTATGGAACCGCAATTAGCGGAACCCTCGCCGAAAGGAAGCCGAAAAGTGATCCTGCAGGGCAACGAAGCATGTGCAAAGGCAGCAATATATGCCGGTTGCCGTTTTTTTGCAGGCTATCCCATCACTCCCTCTACTGAAATAATAGAATTTCTCTCTTCTGAGATGATCAGCGTCGGCGGTACCTTTATTCAGATGGAGGATGAGATCGCATCGGCCTGTGCTATCGTGGGAGCCAGATGGGGCGGTAAAAAAGCTATGACGGCTACTTCGGGGCCGGGATTTACACTTATGCAGGAAACCATAGGCTATGCCGCTGTTACGGAAACACCTGTCGTCATCGTAAACGTGCAAAGGGGCGGACCCTCTACAGGCCAGCCCACTATGTCTTCCCAGCAGGATATTTATCAAGTAAAATACGGAAGTCACGGCGATTATGAAATAATTGCCATGACTCCTTCTTCTGTGCAGGAAATGTATGACTTTACAATACGTGCTTTCGAGCTTTCGGAGAAATTCCGGACACCGGTGATTTTGCTGGCGGATGAAGTAGTCGGGCATATGAGGGAGAAGGTCACGATATATGAAGGAGAAAAAGCGATACGCGGAGGACATCGCAATTACGTAGTTTCGCCCCAGGAGGATTTTTATACCGGTGGAAACTGTCTTGTGGAAGGGCAGCTGCATGACGAGGAGGGCATGAGGATCGGACATCTGCCGTCAAAGAGCGGCGAGTTCATCCGGAGCATATGCGGTAAGATACAAAACCATATCGATGAAATACAGGATGTACAATCTTATTTCATGGAGGATGCGGATATCGCCATACTTGCTTACGGCTCGGTAAGCCGGTCAGCTTTGAATGCTGTGAAACAGGCTAAGGGGATCAAGCTTTCGGCTGATGAAAAGGAAGGAAAGCTGCGCTTTCTAAAGAAATTGGTGAGAAAGAAGTCTGCGGAAGAAAACCCATACAGCCACCTCAATGTAGGACTCATAAAAGTAAATACCGTTTGGCCCTTTCCGGAAAAGCAGATCCGGCGGCTGGCGGCAAAATGCCGTTATGTCTTCGTCCCGGAAATGAATAACGGAAAATATTGCAGGGAAATCGAAAGATGCCTGAAGGAATGCAAGGTCATATCCCTTCCCAAAATAGGCGGAGAGATGCACAGCCCGGCGGAGCTGCTTGAATCCATAGCCAAAGAGGTGAAAGAAGATGAATAGGCTTATGGAAAGGTATTTAAGATTGGATGCGCTGCCGACACTGTTTTGCGCAGGATGCGGGAACGGGATCATCCAGTATGCTGCGATCTCTGCCATAGAGAATCTGGGAATAAGAAAGGATACTGCCTTAGTCAGCGGCATAGGCTGTTCTTCCTGGATACCCTGCTATTTAAATATGGATGTCATGCATACCACCCACGGCAGGGCCTTGGCCTTCGCCCAGGGGCTGAAGCTTGCCAGGCCGGGTAAAAAAGTGATCGTTTTTACAGGTGACGGGGACTGTCTGGCCATCGGCGGAAACCACCTGCTTCACGCATGCAAAAGGAATATAGATATTACCGTGATCTTAGTAAACAACCATATATACGGGATGACGGGAGGACAGAAGTCACCAGCCACACCGGAAAATGCCGTTACGAAAACTTCGCCCTTCGGTGCATATGATGAACCCATGCAGGGAGCGGAGATCGCCATGAGCCTGGGGGCTACCTATGTTGCAAGGTGGACTGCCGCACATCCCGTACAGCTCCAAAAAAGTATTGAGGCAGGCATCAAGCATAAGGGCTTTTCGCTTATTGAAGTTATATCTCAATGCCCGACTCAGAGCGGAAAAAGCGTTTACGGAAATAAAGACCCTGCATTTATTATCAATTATCTGAAGCAGAACAGCTTTATCTATAAAGAAGGGATGGAAGAGCCTTCGGGAAGGATCAAATGCGGGATACTGCTTCATGATAACGATAAGCCCGAATATATTGAGCGGATGGAAAACAAAACGGAACAGTATAGGAAACGTCTATAAAGGAAGTGCAAAATCATGAAGATCAGTATCGATAAAGGATTGTGCAAGGGCTGCGGGATTTGCCTGTCGATATGTCCTAAAAATGTATACGGATTTTCAGCGAACAGAAACAGTTACGGCAGCTCTATGCCCGAAGCGGTATCCGAAAGCGAATGTATCGGTTGCAGTCTGTGCGAGAGAATGTGCCCCGATGCAGCCATCAATGTTGAGGAGGAGCAAAAATGCGGTTGAATGTGAGGTTTGCCGGGGCCGGCGGGCAGGGAGTCGTTTTATCCTCCGTATTGCTGGCAAAAGCCTATGGTCTGGGAGAAGATTTCTATATAACTCAAACTCAGAGCTACGGTCCCGAAGCAAGAGGGGGAGCCTGCAAAGCGGAGGTTGTGATATCAGATGAAGACATCGATTATATGAAAGTTGATGATGTGGATGTTTTCATTGCTTACAACCAAAAGGGCTATGATAAATACTGCGCAGACCTGGAAGATAAGGACATGGTGCTGGTCAACAGCACTCTGGTGGAAACGAATAATCAAAACTACTACGAGGTGCCGGGAACTGCAATTGCGGAACAGATGAAAAAGCCTCAGGTAGTGAATATGGTCATGCTTGGCGCACTCACAAAGCTGCTTCCTAAACTTCACTACGACAAGGTGATGGACGCTATAGAGGAAGACTTTCCGGCATCCTTGGCTGTGGACAATATGGAAGCATTTGACAGGGGATATAAGTATATGGAAAGGGAACTCGCAGATAGGGCAGGTTAGAGATCCAAAACCCTTTCCAAAGAGAACAGAAACTGATATA